>NZ_JBVIAY010000012.1:0-31612 GCF_055573695.1 Streptomyces sp. NPDC030143 | reverse complement strand
CTCCCCCCTATCCTCTCCTCCCCCCCCCCCCCCCCCTCCTCTCCCCCCCCCCCCCCCCCCCCCCCCCCCCCCCCCCCCCCCCCCCCCCCCCCCCCCCCGCCCGGCGGTCACCTTCCCAGGTACTTCGGCTTCTCCTTGTTCACGAACGCCTGCACCGCGATCGCGTGGTCCTCCGACCGCCCCGCCCGCGTCTGGAGCTCGTCCTCCTTCTCCAGCGTCTCGGCGAGGGAGTGCGACAGCCCGTAGGCGACGGCCTCCTTCAGCGCCGCGTACGCCAGTGTCGGGCCCTCGGCCAGGGCCCGCGCGACCTTGCCGGCCTCCTCGCGGAGCGCGTCCGCCGGGACGAGCCGGTTGGCGATGCCCAGCTCGTAGGCCTCCTGCGCCTTGAGGCTGCGCGGGAAGAGCAGCAGGTCGGTGGCCCGGCCGGGGCCCACCACACGCGGCAGGGTCCAGGAGACGCCCGAGTCGGCGGTCAGCGCGACCCCGGCGAAGGAGGTGTTGAAGGCCGCCGTGTCCGCCACGACCCGGTAGTCGGCGGCCAGGGCGAACCCGAAGCCGGCTCCGGCGGCGACGCCGTTCACCCCGGCGACCACGGGCTTCGGCATCTCGACGAGGGCCCGCACGATCGGGTTGTAGTGCTCCTTCACGGTGCTCATGGTGTGGCCCGTGCCGGTCTCCCGGTCGCTCACCAGCAGCCCGATGTGCTCCTTGAGGTCCTGGCCCACGCAGAACGCCCGGTCCCCGGCCGCGGTCAGCAGCACCGCGCGCACCGCACCGTCCCGCGCCGCCGAGTGCACCGCCTCCCGCAGGGCGACCTTGGTCGCGATGTTCAGCGCGTTCATCGCCTCGGGGCGGTTCAGGGTGATCGTCGCCAGCCCGTCGCTCACCTCGTAGAGCACGGTGTCGGCCATGGGGGTCCCCTCACTACTGGTCGGTACGCCGGTGTCCGAAGGACAGCATGGCGGACATCGGCGGGGAGGCGCCGTAGCGGACATGTGACCTGCGTCAAACGTTTCGGCGCGCTCTGTGGCCGACGGAAGTCCGTGCGGCCGCGAAGTATCGCAGTCACATCGCCGAATTGAGTGGTTTTGCTCGCGCGCGTTGCCCAAGCGATGCCGGCCGATGTTGGTCATCGGGTCCTGAGATGCGGGATAATGGCCTGGAAGCAATGTGTTCGATGCCGGTGTCGCGTGTCCCCTCAGGGCTGCGCGTGCCCTCCGCGGGGCCGTCGGCTTTGACGATGAGCTGGTTTCAGGAAGGGGAACGAGCATGGCGGCCATGAAGCCGCGGACGGGTGATGGCCCGCTCGAGGTGACCAAGGAGGGGCGGGGCATCGTCATGCGCGTTCCGCTCGAAGGCGGCGGTCGACTCGTCGTCGAGCTGACCCCTGACGAGGCCGACGCGCTCGGCGACGCCCTCAAGAAGGTCGTCGGCTGACGCGCAAGCGACCATACCCTTTCAGCCGCCCCGGCATCCCTCCCGGATGCCGGGGCGGCTGTCTGTACCGGCGCGTCGTCGTCGCTACCGCTTGACGGCGCACAGCAGTCCGTCGCCCACCGGCAGCAGGGACGGCACCAGCTCCTGGCTCTCGCGCACGGCCCGCAGCAGCTCGCGGATCCTTATGACCTCGGTGGGCTGGGGGCCCGAGTCGACCGTGCGGCCGTTGGCGAAGACGCCCTCGAAGACGACGAGCCCACCGGAGCGCAGCAGGCGCAACGATTCAGCGAGATAGTCCAGGAACTCCAGGCGGTCACCGTCGCAGAAGACCAGGTCGTAGCCTGCGTCGGCGAGACGCGGCAGGACGTCGAGAGCGCGCCCCGGGATGAAACGGGCCCGGTTGCTGGCGAAACCGCACGCCCGGAAGGCCTGCCGGGCGAACTGCTGGTGCTCCGGCTCGGGATCGACGGTCGTGAGCACCCCGTCGGGGCGCATACCGTGCAGGAGGTGGATCCCGGAGACGCCGGTACCGGTACCGATCTCCGCGACCGCCTTCGCGTCGACGGCGGAGGCCAGCAACCGCAGCGCGGCGCCCGTGCTGGGCGACACCGAGCGCAGCCCTGCCTCACGGGCCCGGTCACGGGCCCAGCGCAGCGCGTCGTCCTCGGCGGCGTAGGCGTCGGCGAACGCCCAGCTTGCCTGCCGGTTGCCGGTAATGACCCTCTCCTGTCCCCGTGGTTGCCTCGGCGTGACTGTATCCGTTGCCGACGGGAACCCGCAGATGGGACCGCGCGTTTGAAGGGGTGGGAACGGCGACGGGGGGGACACAGTTGGATCACGACGAGGGACGGGGCGTCGAGCAAGTGCTGACGCAGCCGTATGAGCCGTATCAGCACAGATCAAATTCTCGTAAAACCGCTTATCCGGAGCTAACGGGCGAGGTGGCTATGGTAGGGGCTCCACTGGACACCACCAGAGCCGACAGGGGAGGTGCGGCCGCGCCTGTGGATCGGGGAGGAGTGCTCCGGCGCTTCCTCGGCACGGCGGGCAGGCCGACATCTGTGAACGACACCGCTGACCACAGCCACGCCACCGGCGGCACCGCCGGCCGCACCCAGACCGCGACCTTCTCCACCGACGCGGACGGGCAGGCGTGGACTCCGCCCACGTGGGAGGAGATCGTCAGCATGCACAGCGGCCGGGTCTACCGGCTCGCCTACCGCCTCACCGGCAACCAGCACGACGCCGAGGACCTCACGCAGGAGGTCTTCGTCCGCGTCTTCCGCTCCCTGTCGACCTACACGCCCGGCACCTTCGAGGGCTGGCTGCACCGCATCACCACCAACCTCTTCCTGGACATGGTCCGCCGCAAGCAGCGCATCCGCTTCGACGCGCTCGGCGAGGACGCCGCCGAGCGGCTGGCCAGCAAGGAACCCACCCCGCAGCAGATCTTCAACGACGCCCACTTCGACGCGGACGTCCAGCAGGCCCTCGACACCCTCGCGCCCGAGTTCCGCGCCGCGGTCGTCCTGTGCGACATCGAAGGACTGTCGTACGAGGAGATCGCCGCGACCCTCGGCGTCAAGCTGGGCACGGTCCGCTCGCGCATCCACCGCGGCCGGTCCCAGCTGCGCAAGGCGCTCGCGCACCGCTCACCCGAGGCGCGTGCCGAGCGGCGCTCCTTCATGGCCCGTGTGCCCGCTCTGGGGGGAGGGGGCGCAACCGCGTGAGTGGATCCCGCCCCACCCCGGCCGAACAGCATCTGGGCGACCGACTCTCCGCCCTCGTCGACGGCGAGCTCGGTCATGACACGCGTGAGCGCGTGCTGGCGCACGTGGCGACCTGCCCCAAGTGCAAGGCGGAGGTCGACGCACAGCGCCGGCTGAAGAACGTCTTCGCGGAAGTGGCCCCGCCCGCCCCCTCCGAGAGCTTCCTGGCCCGCCTCCAGGGGCTGCCCGGGGGAGGCGACCCGGACAGCGGCGGCATGCCCCCGCTCGGGGGCGGCTTCGGCGCGAGACCCGGGGCCCCGTCCGGCGTCTTCGGGATGAAACGCGACGAACCGTTCGAGTTCGGCTACGTCCCGGCCCGCGACCACGGCTCCGTCCTCGCGCCCTCTCCCGGGCGCGGCTTCCGGGTCCACGCCGTGAGCCGCGGTGACGCCGAGCGATCACGCGGGCTGCGGTTCGCCTTCGCAGCCGCCGGCGCGGTGTCGCTGGCGGCGATCGCCCTCGGCGGCGTCACCACCGGCATGCCGGCCGACACGGAGGCCCGCGGTGGCTCCGGCAGCAACGTGACCCCGGCCCGCACCCCGGGCACCGGTTCCGCCACGCTCCCCGACAGCCAGCGCCGGCGCACCACCGGGCCCCTGCTCAGTCAGGGCGGCCAGATGCTCGGCGAGACCCCGATGGCACCCACCCAGGTGTCCGCGCCGCTGCTGCCCGGCGTGCCGGCCCCGGCCGTCGGCCATGCCGAGCGGGCCCTGCACCGGCTCGCCGCGCCCATGGTCGCCGGCGCGGCCGCCATGTCCCCTCTCATACGCCCGCTCGGCACGACCCCGCCGATCGCCCTGACCGCCTGGAGCGGTCTGCTCGCCGCGCCCGTCCCCGACGGCGTCTCGACCCCCACCGCCTCCCCCTCCTCGGGGAACGCCCGCTGACCCGGCCGCTGCGCCCGCGCGCCGCGAACCTGGTTGAATCCAGTCAGGCCGAGTTCGATGTACGGCCCCCGCCGACGAGCCGAGCCGTGCCGTGGCGCGCCGGGGCCCGAGTACGGGGAGAGCATGAACGAGGGGAAGCCCACGAGGGCGAAGTGGTGGAGCCGACCTCGCCCCCACAGCCCTGCCGGGCCGGCGGGTGCGGGCGAGACGGCGGGGCCTGAGACCTCCACCGAGGGAGCGGTGCCTCAGGGAGCCGTGTCCGAGGGGACGGCCGACGCGGGGACAGCACCTGATGTGGCGGTCCCGGCCACCGAGAACCCCGCCGGTGACTTCGAGCTGGCCCGCCCGGCCGGGGCGCCGGACGTTAAGACGGACACCGAGGGCCATGACGGGACGTCTGCCGACGGCGGCGGCTCCGGCGAGGGCGGCTCGGCCGACGGGGGCCGCCCGGCTGAGGGCGGCTCGGGTGAGGGTGACTCGGCCGACGGCTCCCATGAGGGCAGCTCGGCTGACGGTGGCGGCCCGGGCCAGGGTGGCTCGGCCGACAGCGGCTCTCACGACAGTGGTGACTACGAGCTGAGTCGTCCGGTGCGGGCGGCTGCCGTCACGGAGGCCGAGCCGGAGGGTCCGGGGACGGCCCCTGTCGTCGAGGCGGTCGAGCCGGTCGAGGTGGAGACCCCGGGAGGAGCCACCGTCGACCTGACGGCACCGGTCGTCGAGCCGGCCGCACCGGCCACCGATCTGACGGCACCGGTCACGGAGTCGGCTGCACCGGCCACCGACCTGACGGCACCGATCACGGAGTCGGCCGCACCGGCCACCGATCTGACGGCACCGGTCGTCGAGCCGGCCGCACCGGCCACCGATCTGACGGCACCGGTCACGGAGTCGCCGGCATCGGCCACGGAGTCGATGGCGCCGGTCGCCGAGTCGACGCCACCCGTCACCGAGCCGGCCGAGCCGTCTGTCCCGCAGGTGGCCGACCCCCTCTCCGCCCGGCCCAAGCCGTTGCACGACCCCGATCCCTACAGCACCCCGCCCTACGGCGAACCGGGCCCCTGGGCGCCCGCCCCACCCGTCCAGCACCCGGCGGCCGCGGCTGCTCAGGGCACGGCGCACCCGGCGGCCGCGGCTGCTCAGGGCACGGCACTGCCCGCCCCCGGTGTGTCCGTTCCGCCGGTGGCTCCCGGGGCTCCGGCCCCCGCGTCCCGTGCGGCTGTCCCGCCCCCGCCGCAGGTGCCCGGTCCCCAGGCCTCAGGCGCGCCCGGCTCCCAGCCGTCAGGCGCGCCCGGCGCGGCCGTGCCGCCACCGGGCCCGGCGATCTCCGGCGCGCCCGGCACGGCTGTCCCGCCCCCGGCTTCCGCGGAGACCGCCCCCGGATCCGCAGCCCCCGGCGCCCCCGTGCCGCCGCCGCCCCTGGCTCCCGGGGCCCAGATCGCCGGAGCCGCCCCCGATCCCTGGCACCGTTACGACCCCTGGGCCGCCACCCCCCTCTCTCCCCTCCAGCAGACCGGCGCCGGCGTGGACAGTGCCGAGCAACGGCGCCGGCGGGGACGGAGCAGGCTGGTGGGCGGGGCGCTGGTGCTCGCGCTGGTGTCCGGACTCACCGGCGGCGTCGTGGGCGTCCAGCTGGAACGCAACGGCGGGATCGGCGGGGTCGAGCTGCCGCAGGCCTCCGCGGAGCCGACCGGCCGTCCCGCGGACAGCGTGGCCGGGATCGCCGCCCGCGCCCTGCCCAGCGTCGTCACCCTGCACGTCAACGGGGGCGGCGAGTCGGGCACCGGCACCGGGTTCGTGCTCGACACCCGCGGTCACATCCTCACCAACAACCATGTCGTCGAGCCCGCGGGGACGGGCGGCGAGATATCCGTCGTCTTCAACGGCGGGCAGACCGCCAAGGCCGAGATCGTCGGCCGGGACAGCGGATACGACCTGGCCGTGGTGAAGGTGAGCGGCGTGCAGGGCCTCGAGCCCCTGCCGCTCGGCAACTCCGACACGGTGCAGGTCGGCGACCCGGTCGTCGCCATCGGTGCCCCCTTCGACCTGGAGGGCACCGTCACCTCCGGCATCATCAGCGCCAAGGAACGCCCCATCACCGCCGGAGGCGAGAGCGGCGACGGCAGTGACGTGTCGTACGTGGACGCGCTCCAGACAGACGCGCCCATCAACCCCGGCAACTCCGGCGGCCCCCTCCTCGACACGCGAGGCCGGGTGATCGGCATCAACTCCGCCATCCGCTCCGCCGCCGACGGCTCCGACTCCGGCAGCGCCCAGGCGGGCTCGATCGGCCTCGGCTTCGCCATCCCCGTCAACCAGGGCAAGCGGGTCGCCGAGGAACTGATCAACACCGGCAAGGCGACCCACCCGGTCATCGGCGTCACCCTCGACATGGCGTACACCGGCGACGGGGCCCGTGTCGGCACCAAGAGCGGCGACGGCGGCTCGGCGGTGACCCGGGGCGGCCCCGGCGAGAAGGCCGGCATCCGGGCCGGGGACGTCATCACCGAGGTGGACGGCCAGCGCGTCCATTCCGGTGAGGAACTGATCGTCAAGACCCGGGCCCACCGCCCCGGCGACCGTCTGGAGCTGACGATCGAACGGGCCGGGAAGGAAGTCACCCTCTCCCTGGTGCTCGGCTCGTCCGATTGACAGAAACCTCACACATCGGACGCCGAATCGTGCTCCGGAAAGGCAAACAACGCGGAAAACAGGTCGCCCGTACGCACGTGACCACCTCGGGACGGTACCGGTCGGACAGGTACGACAGGTACCGTGGACCCGGCCCGGACCCACGGAAGACCGAACTGACCACCGAGGGCCGAGGACCGCGGACATCGCAAGGAGCTTCAGGTGTTCAATGACATAGGTGCGCTCGAGCTGGTGACGATCGTCGTCCTGGCCGTGCTCGTCTTCGGTCCGGACAAGCTCCCGAAGGTCATCCAGGACGTGATGCGCACGGTCCGGAAGATCCGTGAGTTCTCGGAGAGCGCCAAGCAGGACATCCGCGCCGAGCTCGGCCCGGAGTTCAAGGACTTCGAGTTCGAGGACCTCAACCCCAAGACGTTCATCCGCAAGCAGCTGGACAACGACGAGCTGGGGCTGAAGGAGATCCGCAACGGCTTCGACCTGAAGAAGGAGATGGCCGAGGTCACGGACGCCGTCCACAGCCACGAGGCGGCGTCCTCGGCGTCCTCCTCGTCCGCTGCGGTCTCGGGTTCGTCCGGCGGTCGCGTCGACATGGAGAAGAAGCCCGAGGAGCCCGGCAAGGACGACCGCCCGCCCTTCGACGCGGACGCCACCTGAGCCCCCTGCGCCCCCCGATGTGAGGGGGCGCACGCCCCACGCGCCGGGCGGCTTCCCCCCGGCCGGGAGCGGGGTGGCTATGCTGCCTGGTTGTTGTGCGGACCGGACGAGAACGCCCGAAGGGGGGCGGGCCCGGGGCGGTCCGGCGAGAGCGAGGAGGCGTCCGGGCAGATGGAGACGACGAGTCGGGCAGTCGCACAGACGCCGGCCGCGGAGGGCGGACAACAGGTCCCCTCCGCCCGGCGCACGGTCGACGGCTATCTGGAGGCGCCCTTCCCCTGGTACGGCCTCGACGAGGCCTTCACGGGGCCGCGCTGGCTGATGCAGGTCGGCACCGCCGCCGACGGAGCCGTCGAACACGGTTCGGTCGGGCACGGTGACGAGCCGTCCGTCAGGCACGAGACGGCCGGGGAGGAGCGCGGGAAGTTCGCGGTCGTCGTGACGGTCGCCGCGCACCCGTCGCGCAGGAGCGCCGACGGCACGGGTCTGCTGGAGGCCACCTCGGTGTCCTCCGCGGCGTGGCTGGCCGGGGTGGGGCTGCTGTCGTTCACCTGGCCGGGCCAGATGGACCACAGCCTGCGCGACGACTGGATTGAGCAGCAGACCGAGACGGCGTGGGTGCTGGCCGACGACCTGGCCGGCGCGGACTGGTCGACGCTGTCCCTGCCGGTCGACGGCGTGCCCACCCCCTTCCACTACCGCGAGTCCGAGTTCGGCTGGGTCCTCGCGGGTTCCACCCAGGAAGGGGTGCATCTGGGGGCGTACGGGAGGGGCATGAGCGCGTACGGGCTGGGCTTCGCCGTGATCAAGGACATCGCCGCCTACGCCTGACGCCGCGCGTCGACGCCGCGTGTGACGCGATGGGTGACGCCCTGCCTTGACGCATGGCGTTGACGCCCCGCGCGACGCCATGCGCTGACGCCCCGCACGACGGAGGGCGCCGCGCACGACGAAGGGGCGCCGCGCGCGACGGAGGGGCACCCCGCACGACGAAGGGGCACCGTGCGCGACGGAGGGGCACCCCGCACGGCGAAGGGGCACCGTGCGCGACGGAGGGGCGCCGCGCACGTCGAAGGGGGGCGCCGCATGATGCGGCGCCCCCCTTCGTATCTCGGGGACCGCTCTAGAACTTGTTCTTCGGGGTAATCCCCAGGGACAGACCCGACAGGCCCCGCTGGCGCCCTCCGAGCTTGCCCGCGATCGCGCGCAGGGCCGAGCCCGCCGGGGAGTCCGGGTCGGTCAGGACGACCGGCTTGCCCTCGTCGCCGCCCTCGCGCAGGCGCACGTCGATCGGGATGTTGCCGAGGACGGGGACCGTCGCGCCCGTCGTACGCGTCAGGCCGTCCGCGACAAGCTGGCCGCCGCCCGTGCCGAAGACGTCGACCATCTCCCCGCAGTGCGGGCAGGGCAGGCCGGACATGTTCTCGACCACGCCGACGATCTTCTGGTGGGTCTGGACGGCGATGGAACCCGCCCGCTCGGCCACCTCGGCCGCCGCCTGCTGGGGCGTCGTCACGACCAGGATCTCCGCGTTCGGGACGAGCTGGGCCACCGAGATGGCGATGTCGCCCGTGCCCGGGGGCAGGTCCAGCAGCAGCACGTCCAGGTCGCCCCAGTAGACGTCCGCCAGGAACTGCTGGAGGGCGCGGTGCAGCATCGGGCCGCGCCAGACGACCGGGGCGTTGCCCGGGGTGAACATGCCGATGGAGATGACCTTCACGCCGTTCGCCGACGGCGGCATGATCATGTTCTCGACCTGGGTGGGACGGCCGTCCGCGCCCAGCATGCGCGGCACGCTGTGGCCGTAGATGTCGGCGTCGACGACGCCCACCTTCAAGCCGTCCGCCGCCATGGCCGCCGCGAGGTTCACCGTGACCGACGACTTGCCGACGCCGCCCTTGCCGGAGGCGACCGCGTACACGCGGGTGAGTGAACCGGGCTTGGCGAAGGGGACCTCGCGCTCGGTCTGACCGCCGCGCAGCGCGGTCGCCAGCTCCCTGCGCTGCTCGTCGCTCATCACGTCCAGGGTCACGTCGACGCGGGTGACGCCCTCGACGCCGGAGACCGCGTCCGTGACCCGCTGGGTGATCGTGTCGCGCATCGGGCAGCCGGAGACCGTCAGGTACACGGTGACCGCGACCGCTCCGTCCGCGCCGATCTCCACCGACTTGACCATCCCCAGTTCGGTGATGGGGCGGTTGATCTCGGGGTCGTTCACCGTCGCCAGTGCTTCGCGCACCGCGTCTTCCGTAACCATAAGGACGATGGTACGGCGCCCCGCGGGGCGCCGTGGATGCCCGTCAGCGGTCGTCTACGTCACGTCCGGACGACCGTTCCGCCGGGAATACGACATGGCCGTCGCGCCGGTGATCCAACTCCTTCACCATGTCCTGCAGCTCGGAGCGGATCCAGTCGCGGGTGGCGACCTCGCCGAGACCGATGCGCAGGGCGGCGATCTCACGGGTGAGGTACTCGGTGTCCGCCATCGACCGCTCGTTCTGTTTGCGGTCCTGCTCCAGGTTGACCCGGTCGCGGTCGTCCTGCCGGTTCTGCGCGAGCAGGATCAGCGGGGCGGCGTAGGAGGCCTGGAGCGACAGCATCAGCGTCAGGAAGATGAACGGGTACTCGTCGAACCGCAGGTCGCGCGGCGCGAAGATGTTCCACACCACCCACAGGATGATGACGACCGTCATCCAGACGATGAACCGTCCGGTGCCCAGGAAGCGGGCGATGCGCTCCGACAGCCGTCCGAAGGCCTCCGGGTCCCACTCGGGCACGATGCGGCGCCGGGGCGGGCGCGGCTGGTCCAGGCGGACGCGGGGACGGGTGGCGGCGGTGGCGCCGGCCGGGGCGCGCTCGCCGCGGGCGCTGTCACGCTCGGGAGCCATCGGACACCTCCTCGCTCTTCCCGTCGTCCTCGTCCTCCAGGTGGAACTCCGTCTCCCGCCAGTCGTCGGGCAGCATGTGGTCCAGCACGTCGTCGACGGTCACCGCGCCCAGCAGCGCCCCGGCCTCGTCGACGACGGGCGCCGCGACCATGTCGTACGTCGCGAAGAACCCCGCGACGAGCGGCAGCGTGGCGTCCGGCGCGAGGGCCTGCAGGTCGTCGTCGAGCACCGCGCTGACCAGCGTGTACGGCGGTTCGCGCAGCAGCCGCTGGAAGTGGACGGTGCCGAGGTACTTGCCGGTGGGGGTCTCGTCGGGCGGGCGGCAGACGTAGACCTGGGCGGCGAGGGCGGGGGAGAGGTCGCGGTTGCGGACCCGGGCGAGCGCCTCGGCGACGGTCGCGTCGGGCCGCAGCACGACCGGCTCGGTCGTCATCAGTCCGCCGGCCGTGTGCTCCTCGTACGACATCAGGCGCCGCATGTCGGCCGCGTCGTCCGGCTCCATCAGGCTCAGCAGCCGCTCCTTGTCCGCCTCGGGCAGCTCGGCCAGCAGGTCGGCGGCGTCGTCGGGGTCCATGGCCTCCAGGACGTCCGCGGCGCGCTCCTCCTTCAGCTTGCCGAGGATCTCGATCTGGTCGTCCTCCGGCAGTTCCTCCAGGACGTCGGCGAGCCGGTCGTCGTCGAGGGCGGCGGCGACCTCCGCCCGGCGCTTGGGGGAGAGGTGGTGCAGGACGTTGGCCAGGTCGGCGGGGCGCAGTTGCTCGAAGGTGGCGAGCAGGTTCTCGGCGCCCTGCCCGTGCTCCTCCAGGGAGAAGCCGGTGACCGCCGACCACTCCACGGTCAGCGTCTCGCCCTTGCCGCGCCGGAACGCGCCGGCCTTCCTGCCCTTGCGGACGAAGACCCGGTCGATCTCCCAGTCCCGGCGGGCCGGCAACTGGTGCACGGACACGTCGAGGACGGTGACCTCCTCGCCCGTCTCGACGAGCGTGACGCGCCGGTCCAGCAGCTCACCGACGACGAGGCGCTCGGTGGGCCGCTGCTCGAAGCGGCGGACGTTGAGCACACCGGTGCTGATGACCTGACCGGACTCGATGCTGGTCACACGGGTCATGGGCAGGAAGATGCGGCGGCGGGTGGGGAGTTCGACGACCAGCCCCAGCAGCCTCGGCGGCCGCCGGCCCACGCGCAACATGGCGACCAGGTCGCGCACGCGCCCCACCTGGTCGCCGTTGGGGTCGAAGACGGCGATGCCGGCGAGGTGCGAGACGAAGATCCGGGCGGTTCCGGCCGCCATGACCGCACCTCCTTCTTCCACGGGTCGGTACGTGGTGTTTCCTGTGGGGTTCTTTTCCCAAATGCCCGCTCGTGCGGGCTTCAGGCTAGCCCGTCCTGATCGGGTCCGCCCTGGTGAGCGGTCCGGACGGACTGGCTCCGTTGGCGGTCGCCGACCCCGGTACGCTGCGGTACGCCGCTCAGGACTCCCCGGCAGAAAGGCAGCCTTCTCCGTGACTGCGATTTCCCAGGGCCGTACCCACCGCCGGGCCGCGCTGGTGAGCGCGATGTGCGCGCTGGTCGTCACGGGCACGGGACTGACAGGGTGCGCCGAGGACCCGGACGCGGGCACGAACGGCGTCGGCAAGCTGTCCGCCGACAAGATCCAGGCCAGAACGAAGGCGGCGGCCGACGCGGTGGGCGCGGTGCGGCTGTCGGGGACGGTGGTCGCCGGCGGCACGTCGTACCGGCTCGACATGCGCCTGAAGTCGGACGGCGGTGCCGGGTCGGTCACCGCGGGCGGGGCGGCCTTCCACCTGCTGCGGGTCGGCGAGCAGCTGTACCTGAAGGCGGACGCGGCTTTCTGGAAGAACGAGGACGGCAAGGCCGGCGGCGAGTCGGACACGGCGGCCGCGGACAAGCTCGACGGCAAGTACGTGAAGGTGCCGAGCGGCGACCCCTCGTACAAGAAGTTCAGCGGCTTCACGGACAAGGACCTCCTTCTCGGCGATCTGCTGACGTTGCACGGTTCACTGGACAAGGACGGGCACCACGAGCAGGGCGACGTGCGGACGATCCGCATCACCGGCGACGGCGGCTCCGGCGGCACGCTGGACGTGTCGCTGGAGGGTCAGCCCTATCCGCTGCGTCTGGTGCGCGCGGGCGGCGCCGGCACGCTGAGCTTCTCGGCCTGGGGCGAGGACTTCGCCCTGGAGGAGCCGGCGAAGGGCGAAACGGTGGACTACGGCAAGCAGTTGCCGACGTCGTAGCCGGTCAGGCCCGTCTGCGGCGCTTCAGGAGCAGCTTGGGCAGTCCCGCGGGAACCGGCTCCCGGGTGGTGGCCGGGGAGGGCACCGGCCGCGCCGCCAGGTCGCCGTCGGGCAGCGGCGCCGTGGCTCCGGTCGGCTCCAGGCGCAGCACCCTGCACTCCCGGGCCCAGCGCTCGGTCATGGCCTCGCCGTCGGGCGCGTTGAGCCGCTTGCCCTTGAGCTCGGCGACGGCCGCGTCCCACGCCTCGGTGCCGGGGGTGAGCCGGACGACCCGCGCGGTCCAGGAGACCAGCCGGCCCCCCTTGTCCTTGCTGCGGACGGTCACCTCGGCCGAGGTCGCGTCGGACAGTCCCGCGAGCGGCTGCTCGCCCGGCCCGTCGCCGACCAGGCAGGCCGCGCCGTCGTGCCACACGTGCCACAGCGCCCGCGCGGCCGGGTGGCCCGCCGCGGTGACCCAGATGAGGCCGGACTTCTTGGTGGCCTCCTCGACGAGGGCCTGGTCGAGCAGCTCGCGTGTCATGGCTCCACCCTATCCAGGCGCTTTCACAGCCACCCGTTGCGCTTCAGCGTGCGGTGGATGCCCAGGCAGAGCACCACGGTCACGCCCATGATCGCCGGGTAGCCGTACCTCCAGTGCAGCTCCGGCATGTGGTCGAAGTTCATGCCGTACACCCCGCAGACCATCGTCGGGACGGCGATGATGGCCGCCCAGGAGGTGATCTTGCGCATGTCCTCGTTCTGCGCGACGGAGGCCTGCGCGAGGTTGGCCTGGAGGATGGAGTTCAGCAGCTCGTCGAAGCCGATGACCTGCTCCTGGACGCGGGCGAGGTGGTCGGCGACGTCCCGGAAGTACTTCTGGATGTCGGGGTCGATCAGCCGCATCGGACGCTCGCTCAGCAGCTGCATCGGACGCAGCAGCGGCGACACCGCGCGCTTGAACTCCAGTACCTCGCGCTTGAGTTGGTAGATCCGGCCGGCGTCCGTGCCGCGCGGGGTGCCCTTGCGGCCCGGGGAGAAGACCTCGGTCTCGACCTCGTCGATGTCGTCCTGCACCGCGTCCGCGACCGCGATGTAGCCGTCGACGACGTGGTCGGCGATGGCGTGCAGCACCGCCGAGGGGCCCTTGGCGAGCAGCTCGGGGTCGTCCTGGAGGCGGTGGCGCAGCGCGCGCAGCGAGCCCTTGCCGCCGTGCCGGACGGTGATGAAGAAGTCCTTGCCGGTGAAGCACATGACCTCGCCGGACTCGACGACCTCGCTGTTGGCGTCGAGCTGGTCGTGCTCGACGTAGTGGATGGTCTTGAAGACGGTGAACAGGGAGTCGTCGTAGCGCTCCAGCTTGGGGCGCTGGTGGGCCTGGACGGCGTCCTCCACGGCCAGCGGGTGCAGCCCGAACTCGCCCGCGATACCGGCGAATTCGTCCTCGGTCGGCTCGTGCAGCCCGATCCACACGAAGCCGCCGTCGCGGCGCACCTGACGCATCGCCTCGTGCGGGGTCAGCGGTGCCGGGCTCGGCACGCGCGCCCCGTCGCGGTACACGGCGCAGTCGACGACGGCCGAGGGCGTGGCGGGGTCGCGGGTGGTGTCGTACGCGCCGCCGTGGTCCTTGCGCGGGGCGGGGCGGGTCGGGCGGACCACGGCACGCAGGTCGCGGATCATCGACATGGCAGGCTCCTTCGCGACGGGCAACGAAAGGCACCGACGACGGGTGGAACTACCCGGAATGGGGGCGTCCTGGATGCGGATGTTTGGCACGTCCACAAAGCGGGGAGCACCGCACCGTCGCGGTGGCGGGTTTCGTTGCTGATTCAGCTACTGCTTCAGATCGGACGGATCACGGAGCCCGAAGAGAGCAGACGGATCCGGTAAAGCGAAACGAAGTGCTCTTCCGTGTGAAGACGCGAACGCGAGAGGCGGCGGTCGGCCGGAGCCACAGAGTTACATCAGCGGCGGGAAGAGCGAGTGGTACTGCACGGTCGACTTCGATCCATGACAGCCCCACCTCCTCCAGCCGGTCCCCCGTGGGGGATTCCCATCGGCGTCGGAGCTTGATCGCGACGCTTCTGCGTGCTGCCCCGAACCACCGGGCAAGAGTAGCAGTCGGCAGAAGTGTCAAGGTGCTGCTTTGCCCGGTACTGACGAGTTCTATGCTCGCGTCATGGCTGATGTTCTTCCTCTGGTCGAGGCCCGGTTGCGTACGGCGCTGGGCGAGCCGGACGCCCGCGCCGCCGTCACCTTCCTGGGCACGGACCGCGTCGAGGTGCTCCGTTTCCACGAGGGCGACATCGTCCGCTACGCGACCCTCGGCATGTCCGCGCAGCCGATGAGCGACCCGACCGCGATGCTCGCGGATCCCGTCAGGGGGCCGCGTGCCGAGTTGGTCCTCTCGGTGCGCGGCGGCCTGGCCGACACCGACAAGGTGCTCCGCCCGCTCGCCGTGCTGGCCGCGTCCCCGCAGGTCGAGGGTGTGATCGTGGCCCCCGGCGCCTCCCTCGACGTCGGTGAACCGCTGTGGCCCGGCGCCCCGTTCACCTCCGTCCTGGTCGCCGAGCCGGGCGGTCTGGTGGAGGACCTGGGGCTCGACGAGCCGCTCGACCCGGTCCGCTTCCTGCCGCTGCTGCCGATGACTCCGAACGAGGCCGCCTGGAAGCGCGTGCACGGCGCCCAGGCTCTCCAGGAGCGGTGGCTGACGAACGGGACGGATCTCAGGGATCCGTCCCGCAGGTCCGTCCCGCTCGACTGACGCCGCGTGAGCAAGGTCACCAACCGGTGGCCTGAATCCGTCAGTTGGCCCGATCGGCTCAGCGGGCGAAGACCGTGACGCCGTCCTCGGTGGCGTGCCGCGCCTGAAGCGCTTCGGCCCGGTGCGTGAGCGCCTCGCGCCGTACGAGGACCACGAGCGCGCCCGCGAGCGCGGTCGCCGCCGCCACGACGAAGGGGACGTGGACGTCGGTCCACTCCTCGATCTTCGGCGCGAAGTAGGGCGCGGCCGCCGCCGCGAACCACCGCACGAAGTTGTAGCCGGCGCTCGCCACGGGCCGCGGGGCGTCCGACACGCCGAGCGCGAGTTCCGTGTACACCGTGTTGTTCACGCCGATGAAGGCACCGGACAGGACGGTGCAGACGACGGCCGTGGTGTGGTCGCCGTAGCCGAGGACCAGCACGTCGACGGCGAGCAGCACCAGCGAGCCGCCGAGCACCTTCAGCGAGCCGAACCGCTCCTGCAGGCGCGGGGCGACGACGACCGAGAAGACGGCGAGCAGCACGCCCCAGGCGAAGAAAACGGCCCCGGACCGGTACGGCGTCATGTTCAGCACGAACGGCGTGAAGGCCAGCACGGTGAAGAACGTGTAGTTGTAGAAGAACGACGAGGCCGCCGCCGAGGCCAGACCGCGGTGGCCGAGCGCCCTGACCGGGTCGAGCAGGGAGGTCTTCCGGGCCGGCTTCGGCTGCTCCCCCAGGAACGCCGCGATGCACAGGAAGCCGACCGCCATCAGGAACGCGGTGCCGAAGAAGGGGTAGCGCCAGCTCGCGTCGCCGAGCAGGGCGCCCAGCAGCGGGCCGCACGCCATGCCGAGGCCGAGGGCGGACTCGTACAGCAGGATCGCCGCGGCGCTGCCGCCCGCCGCCGCGCCGACGATGACGGCGAGCGCGGTGGACACGAACAGCGCGTTGCCGAGGCCCCAGCCGGCCCGGTAGCCGACGAGCTGGTCGACCGTGCCGGAGGTGCCGGCGAGCCCGGCGAAGACGACGACGAGGGCGAGGCCGAGGAGCAGGGTCCTGCGGCCGCCGATGCGGCTGGAGACGAACCCGGTCACCAGCATGGCGAGGGCCGTGATCAGGAAGTAGGAGGTGAAGAGGAGGGAGACCTGGCCGGCCGTGGCGTCGAGGCCCTCGGCGATGGACGGCAGGATCGGGTCGACGAGTCCGATGCCCATGAAGGCGACGACGGACGCGCCGGCGGTCGCCCAGACCGCCCTGGGCTGCCGCAGGATGCCGCCGGCTCCGGTGTCGAGGGGGTCCATGGGTGGCTCCGTTCCGACAGAGATGGTTGGCATTTACACATATTAAATTAGTCCTGCTAACTAGTGCAAACTACATTTATATCGGGACTTCCGTCCGGACGGGTGATCGTCCTTGACGTGGGCGGGATGGGGTAGGACCGTGGGGCCCTATGAGGGGCGAACCCAGTTGCCCGAAGTGTGGTGGCCGGGTCAGGGCTCCCGGACTCTTCGCCGATTCCTGGCAGTGCGATGTGCACGGGACGGTGCATCCGCTGCAGCCCGTGATCCCGCCCAGCGTCGAGGCGCTCAGTGTCGTCGTGCACCGCACGCAGGTGCCGGTGTGGATGCCGTGGCCGCTGCCGGTCGGCTGGCTGTTCACGGGCGTGGCGTACGCCGGGGACGACCGCAGCGGCGGTCGCGCGTCGGCCGTGGCCTGCTCCGGGCCCGGACCGCTCGGCGGGGTCGGTGAGTTGATCCTCGTCGCGGAGGAACTCGGCGTCGGGCTCGGCGCGCGCTACGCCGGCATCGACGGCCCGGACCCCGGCCCCTACCTGAACGTCGAGAAGCCGCCCCAGGCCAAGGTCCTGGCCGCCGGCCGCCCGGCCCCGCTCTGGCACGTCTCCGGCGCGCCGGACGACCGGGCCGTCTTCGCGGGCGAGGCGCGCGGCCTCTGGCTGTGGGCGGTGGTCTGGCCCGAGCCGGCCGGACTGCTGATGTACGACGAACTGGTGCTGACGGACCTGCGGGACGCGGGCGCGGAGGTGGAGCTGGTGCCCTGCGGTGCGCTCTCGCCGCGGCTGCTGAAACCGTAGGAACACACCGCCGCCGCCTCCCGTGTAGGGGGCGCGGCCTGGGTGCGGGGGTGACAGGGGGCGTGCGATCTGCCGTTATGCTGGAGCGTCCCCGTCCGCCCCGTCACCGTCCGGAGTACACGTCGTGCGCATCGACCTGCACTGCCACTCCACGGCCTCCGACGGCACGGACACCCCGGCCGAGCTCGTCCGGGGCGCGGCCGCGGCCGGAATGGACGTCGTCGCGCTGACCGACCACGACACCACCCGGGGCCACGCCGAGGCGATCGCCGCGCTGCCGGAGGGGCTCACCCTGGTCACCGGCGCCGAGCTGAGCTGCCGGATCGACGGCATCAGCATGCACATGCTGGCCTACCTCTTCGACCCCGAAGAGCCCGCGCTGCTCGCCGAACGCGAGCTGGTGCGCGACGACCGGGTGCCGCGGGCGCGCGGCATGGTCGCCCGGCTCCAGGAGCTGGGCGTGCCCGTCACCTGGGAGCAGGTCGCGCGGATCGCCGGCGACGGCTCCGTCGGGCGGCCGCACGTCGCGACCGCGCTGGTGGAGCTGGGCGTCGTCCCGACCGTGGGCGACGCGTTCACGCCCCAGTGGCTGGCGGACGGCGGACGGGCGTACGTCGCGAAGCACGAGACCGACCCCTTCGAGGCCATCCGGCTGGTCAAGGCGGCGGGCGGGGTGACCGTCTTCGCGCACCCGGGAGCGAGCAAGCGGGGGCGTACGGTGCCGGAGTCGGCGATCGCCGAGCTGGCCGCCGCGGGCCTCGACGGCATCGAGGTCGACCACATGGACCACGACGCCGATACGCGCGCGCGGCTGCGGGGGCTCGCCGGGGAGCTGGGGCTGCTGGTGACCGGGTCGAGCGACTACCACGGCAGCCGCAAGACCTGTGTCCTCGGCGAGTACACCACCGACCCCGAGGTGTACGGGGAGATCACCCGGCGGGCGTGGGGCGCGTTCCCGGTGCCCGGGGCCGGCGGGGCCCGGTAACCGCTCCCGCCCGTCCACCGTCACCTTCCGCACCGCAAGGCCTCGTCACCATGTTCGACCTCGCCGTCTTCGGCTCCCTGTTCCTCACCCTCTTCGTCATCATGGATCCCCCCGGGATCACCCCGATCTTCCTCGCCCTGACCGCCGGACGCCCCGGCAAGGTGCAGAAGCGGATGGCCTTCCAGGCCGTCTGCGTGGCCGGCGCGGTGATCACCGTCTTCGGGCTCCTCGGCCACCAGATCCTGAACTACCTGCACGTGTCCGTGCCCGCGCTGATGATCGCGGGCGGGCTGCTGCTCCTGCTGATCGCCCTCGACCTGCTCACGGGCAAGACCGACGAGCCCAAACAGACCAAGGACGTCAACGTCGCGCTCGTCCCGCTGGGCATGCCGCTGCTGGCCGGCCCGGGTGCGATCGTGTCCGTCATCCTGGCCGTGCAGAAGGCCGACAGCGCCGCGACGCAGGTCTCGGTGTGGACGGCGATCCTCGCCATCCACGTCGTGCTGTGGCTCGTCATGCGCTACTCGCTGCTGATCATCCGCGTCATCAAGGACGGTGGCGTGGTCCTGGTGACCCGGCTCGCGGGCATGATGCTCTCGGCGATCGCCGTGCAGCAGATCATCAACGGCGTCACCCAGGTGATCCGGGGGAGCTGAGCG
Organism: Streptomyces sp. NPDC030143; assembly: GCF_055573695.1. Taxonomy (NCBI): domain Bacteria; kingdom Bacillati; phylum Actinomycetota; class Actinomycetes; order Kitasatosporales; family Streptomycetaceae; genus Streptomyces; species Streptomyces sp. NPDC030143. The sequence goes on along the minus strand of NZ_JBVIAY010000012.1, from coordinate 12,613 downwards.
CCCGCGCCCACGCGGACCGGGTCGCGCCCGCCGGCTCCCGCGCCCGCCGGCTCCCGCGCCCGCCGAAAACAGCGGAGCCCCGTACGGCATTCGGGTGATGCCTGCCGTACGGGGTTCCGAAGTGTGAAGAGGTGCCCGAGGGGCGTGGGGGCGTCGAGGGTTACGAGGCCGAGGTGTCGGCCGGACGGATCCACAGCCGCTGCCCGATGGCGGCGGCCTGCTGAACGATCCGGTTGACGGAGGCGGCGTCCACGACGGTGCTGTCCACGGGGGTTCCGTCGACGTCGTCGAGTCGCATGATTTCGAAGCGCATGGGCTTCTCCCTTCGTCTGGTCATCCTCCTGCAGGAGAATTGCTGGTACGTGAGGAGTCAACGCGGTGCGTGTTACAAACATTCCCTACGCTAAAGAAATTTTTCGAACGTCTAACTACTGACGGGTAGACGAGTCGTCGGGACCGAACGGGACCGGTTGTGTTCGCAGCGTGACCACCGGGACAATGGAGACGATGAACGACGACCTCACGGCTCTCGCCGCCCGCATCGACCGCACGAACGAGCTGCTCCTGCGCATGCTCGCCGAGGTGGCGAAGACACCGTCGACCCATGCGATCTTCGTCGACGCGGGCTACCTCTACGCGGCGGCGGGACGGCTGGTCGCCGGGACCGAGGACCGCCGGGCGTTCGACGTGGACGCCGAGGGGCTGATCGAGGCGCTCATCGACCGGGCCCGCACGATCTTCGCGGACAGCCGGCTGCTGCGGGTCTACTGGTACGACGGCGCCCGCCGCCGCATCCACACCGCGGAGCAGCAGTCCATCGCCGAGCTCCCGGACGTCAAGGTCCGGCTGGGCAACCTCAACGCCAACAACCAGCAGAAGGGCGTCGACTCGCTGATCCGCACCGACCTCGAGTCCCTCGCCCGGCACCGCGCCATCAGCGACGCGGCACTGCTCGGCGGCGACGAGGACCTCGTCTCGGCGGTGGAGGCCGCCCAGGGGTACGGGGCCCGGGTCCACCTGTGGGGCATCGAGGCACCGGAAGGCCGCAACCAGGCCGAGCCGCTCCTGTGGGAGGTCGACAGCCAGCGCACCCTCGACCTCGACTTCTTCAAGCCCTACGTCTCACGGCGCACCGCCCCCGCCTACGAGGCGGCCGGCACCGCCCGGCCCGCCCGCGAGGACGTCCGCTTCGTCGGCGCGCAGATCGCGGCGAAGTGGCTGGCGGCGCGCGGCCGGGAATTCCTCGCCGAACTCCTGCCCGGCCACCCCTACCTGCCCGGCTCGGTCGACCAGGACCTGCTGGTGGAGGCGGAAGGCATCCTCCAGTACTCGCTGCGCGGCCAGGCCGACCTCAGGCGGGCGCTGCGGGACGGGTTCTGGGAGCACCTCCAGACGCAGTACTAGGGGTGTTTCGAAAGTCCTGTGCGGTGCCCGCGGTGCCCCCGTCGACCACGCGGCGACGGCCGGCGGCGTCCGGTGCGTGCTCTCGGCGTGCCGGACGAAAGCGCTCGTACTGGATGTATTCGTGCTTTCGGCCGGTGCGGCGAGAGGGCGTGCCGGGCACCGTGGGTGCTGTGCGGGACTTTCGGAACACCCCCGAAGGGCCCTGGGGGCGGGCATCGCGTCGCCCGACGACCACGTGACGACGCCGAAGACGCCGGAGGGCTCCCGGTCCTCGGAGCCGGAGCCGGAGCCGGAGCCGGAGCGGAGCGGCCGCGCCGGCCGCCGACGCGACGACGGGCACCGCGTTCGCCCGCGTGCTGGGGCGGGTGGACGGGAGCGGCTCGTTCCAGCCCGGTCGGCTGAGGCCGTCGCAGATGCCGCCCGACCAGTTCGGGCCGCAGGGCAGCGGCGGTGCTGTTCAGGACCCGCCCGCGGCATGGTCCCGCGACGGATCCTGGCTCCCGCCGCGGGGGACGCCGTCCCAGAAGTCCGCGAGGGCGTGGGCCGTCGGCAGGGGCCGGTCCAGGTTCGGGGAGTGCTCGGCGCCGGGGACGACCGTGCGGCGCGCGCCCAGCGTCACCGCCATGTCGTCCAGGAGCGGCACCGGCCAGGTGTCGTCGCGCGCGCCCGACAGCACGTGGAAGGGGAGCGGGAGGGTGGCGAGTTCGGCGACGCGGTCCGGCTCGTCGAGCAACTGGCGTCCGGTGGCGAGGAGTTGGGCCGGCTTGTGGTTCAGCCAGCGCAGCCGCAGCACGTCCGGCGCACCGAAACCGCGGGCGGGCCCGCCGACCTCCTCCGGAGGCCCCATCGCCAGGATGGCCTCCCACACCTGCGGCATGGTCATCACCGCCAGCGCGTCGTGCAGCAGCTTCACCCGCTGTTGCTGCGACGCGGAGATCTGCGCCGGACCCGAGGACATGAGGGTGAGCGAGACGAAGGGCGCGTGGTCCAGGAGAACGGCGGCGCGGGCCACCTGGCCACCCATGGAGTGCCCCAAGAGATGCAACGGGGTGCCGAGGGCCGCCGCCTGCGCGAGCACGTCCCGCGCCAACTCCTCCTGCGCGTACGGGGCCTCGTCGTGCGCGGGACCGTCCGTCTCGTTCTGCCCGCGCCCGTCCACGGCGACGGTCCGGTAACCGCGCGCCGCGAGGGGCTCGTGCAGCGGGTGGAAGTCCTCCTTGCTCCCGGTGAACCCGGGCAACAGCAACGCGACGCCCCTCGGCTCGACCCCGGCGGCGACGGGCGCGTCGACGACGGCGAACGCGCCGCGCGCGGTCGGCAGCAGACGGGCACGGGCACCGGGAGGCGGGGCGAAGGGGCTGCTCGGGCTGGTCACGGGGGTGAGGCTACCGGGAGCAGACCGACGGGGGCGGGTGGGGTGGAGGGAGGTCGAGCGGGGTTGCCCGGCCGGGGAGGTGTGTGTGGGGGCGGGGTGAGGGGGCGGGTGTGACCGTCGGGTTGTCGGGCCGGCGGCGGGAACGGGTGGGACCGGTGGGGGCGTGGGAGGGCACGATCGGTCGGTCGGCGGTGGTGCGCGGGCCGAGCGGGGGCCGGGGTGAAGGGCGGACCGCCCCGCCGTCGGCCGGCCCGCCCTGTCGGGCGGGGAACGCCGACGGCCCGGCCCCTCCGTGAGGAGGGACCGGGCCGTCGTGTGGTCCGGATCGGGATCAGCCGTCCGTGGGCTCCGCGGCGGCGGCCACCTTGCGGGTGCGCCGCGCCCTCGGCTTCGCCTCGCCCGCCTCGACCGGCGCCTCGGCAGGGGCGGTCGCCTTGCGGGTGCGGCGGGGCTTCGGCTCGGTCTCCGGTTCCTGCGTGGCCTGGGCCGGGATGTCGGCCGTGGTGGCGGTCTTCGGCTGGGTGGCCTTGCGGGTGGTCCGGCGGCGCGGCTTGGCCTCGGCGGTGTCGACCGCGGCTTCCGCCGGGGCCTGTGCCGGGGCGGTGGCCGCGGTCTTGCGGGTGCGGCGCGGTTTGGTCTCCGTTGCCTCGGCCGTGTCGACGGCGGCTTCTGCCGGGGCGGTGGCCTTGGCCGCGGTCTTGCGGGTGCGACGGGGCTTGGTCTCCGTGCCTTCGGCGGTGTCGACGGCGGCCTCGGCGGAGGCGGCGGTCTTGCGCGTGCGGCGCGGCTTGGCCTCGGTGGCCTCGGCGGTGTCGACGGCGGCCTCCGCGGGGGCGGTCGCCTTGCGCGTGCGGCGCGGCTTCGGCTCGGTCTCCGGTTCCTGCGTGGCCTGGGCCGGGATGTCGGCCGTGGTGGCGGTCTCCGGCTGGGTGGCCTTGCGGGTGGTCCGGCGGCGCGGCTTGGCCTCGGTGGCCTCGGCGGTGTCGACCGCGGCTTCCGCCGGGGCCTGTGCCGGGGCGGTGGCCGCGGTCTTGCGGGTGCGGCGCGGTTTGGTCTCCGTTGCCTCGGCCGTGTCGACGGCGGCTTCTGCCGGGGCGGTGGCCTTGGCCGCGGTCTTGCGGGTGCGACGGGGCTTGGTCTCCGTGCCTTCGGCGGTGTCGACGGCGGCCTCGGCGGAGGCGGCGGTCTTGCGCGTGCGGCGCGGCTTGGCCTCGGTGGCCTCGGCGGTGTCGACGGCGGCCTCCGCGGGGGCGGTCGCCTTGCGCGTGCGGCGCGGCTTCGCCTCGGTGGCTTCCGGCGCCGTTTCCGGCGCCGTGCCCTGCGCGGTCGTGACGGCGGCCTCCGCCGCGGCGGTCGCCTTGCGGGTCCGGCGGCGCGGCGTGGTCGTCTGCGCGGCCTCCGCCGTGTCGACGGCCGTGACCTCGGGCGCGGGTGTCTCCGCCACCGGCGTCGCCGACGAGGTGTCCGCCGACTGCGGCTCGGTCCCGGCCGGGGCCTCCGCGGCCTTGCGGGTGCGGCGGCGGCGCGGCTTGGTGTCCTCCGGGGTGTCGAGGGCCGGGCCCTCCGCCGTCGTCACGGCCGCCTCGGCGGCCGCGGGGACGGGCTCGGGGACAGCCGCCGTCACGGGTGCGGCGGCAGCGGCCTCCTGCGGGGCCCCGTTGCGCGTCCGGCGCCGGCGGCGCGGGGTGCGGGTCGCGGTGGCCTCGTCCGCCGCGGGCGTCTGCCCGGCCGCGGGCGTCTGCTCCGGGGCGGGGGTCCCGGCGGGCGCCGGGGTTCCGTCGAGCGGGGTTCCGCCACGCGTACGACGGCGGCGGCGCGGGGTGCGGGCGGGACGCTCGCGGTCGGCGGAGCGGGACTCGTCCCGGCCGCCACGGCCACCGCGTCCGCGGCCGGCGCGACCGCCCGGCTCGCCCAGGTCCTCCAGCTCCTCCGCGTCGAGCCCGGCGCGGGTGCGCTCCGAACGCGGCAGGACTCCCTTGGTGCCGGCGGGGATCTTGAGGTCCTCGTAGAAGTGCGGGGACGTGGAGTACGTCTCCGGCGGGTCGTTGAAGTCCAGCTCCAGCGCCTTGTTGATCAGCTGCCAGCGCGGGATGTCGTCCCAGTCGACCAGCGTGACCGCGATGCCCTTGGCGCCCGCGCGGCCCGTACGGCCGATGCGGTGCAGGTAGGTCTTCTCGTCCTCGGGGGACTGGTAGTTGACGACGTGGGTCACGCCCTCGACGTCGATGCCGCGGGCGGCGACGTCGGTGCAGACGAGGACGTCGACCTTGCCGTTGCGGAAGGCGCGCAGCGCCTGCTCGCGGGCGCCCTGGCCGAGGTCGCCGTGGACCGCGCCGGAGGCGAAGCCGCGCTGCTTGAGCTGGTCGGCGAGGTCGGCCGCCGTGCGCTTGGTGCGGCAGAAGACCATCGCGAGGCCCCGGCCCTCGGCCTGGAGCAGCCGTGCGACCATCTCGGCCTTGTCCATGTTGTGCGCGCGGTACACGTGCTGCGCGATGTTCGCGACGGTCGCGCCCTCGTCGTCCGGCGCGGTGGCGCGGATGTGGGTGGGCTGCGACATGTAGCGGCGCGCGAGACCGATGACCGCACCCGGCATGGTCGCAGAGAACAGCATCGTCTGGCGCCGCGCCGGCAGCATGTTGATGATCTTCTCGACGTCGGGCAGGAAGCCCAGGTCGAGCATCTCGTCGGCCTCGTCGAGGACGAGGGACCTGATGTGCTTCAGGTCCAGCTTCTTCTGGCCCGCGAGGTCAAGCAGACGGCCCGGGGTGCCGACGACCACGTCGACGCCCTTCTTCAGGGCCTCGACCTGCGGCTCGTAGGCGCGGCCGCCGTAGATGGCGAGGACGCGCACGTTGCGCACCTTGCCCGCGGTGAGCAGGTCGTTGGTGACCTGCGTGCACAGCTCGCGCGTGGGGACGACGACGAGCGCCTGCGGCGCGTCGGTGAGGTCCTCGGGCCGCGCGCGGCCGGCTTCGACGTCGGCGGGGACGGTGACCCGCTCCAGGAGCGGAAGGCCGAAGCCGAGCGTCTTTCCGGTGCCGGTCTTGGCCTGGCCGATGACGTCCGTGCCCGTCAGGGCCACGGGGAGCGTCATCTCCTGGATGGGGAAGGGGGTGATGATGCCGACGGCCTCCAGGGCCTCGGCGGTCTCGGGAAGGATTCCGAGCTCTCGGAACGTCGTAGTCAGGGTGCTGCCTCTTCTGTGTGCGCGGTGCGAGGCGAGCGCGGGGGTCGTGTCGGACCGTGCCGGGACGTCGGCTGCCTTACGAGCGAGCCGTGGGGAGCACGCCGTAGTGCACGGGACCTCTGCCGACGCTCTAGCGCTCGAACCGCTGAGGGGTCCCTCCGATCCTCGTACGCACTGCTGCCGTACGGTCAGGGAGGGCTGTCGGGTCGGAGCCGATCGGGCCACCGACCGGGCATCCTCATACGTGCGGCCTGTCGAGGTACGTCGAAGTACCAGCAGGCGCATTACCACCATACCCCGGAATCGCGCACATGCGATGGCCGATTCGGTCACGTAGTGGTTGTCACACCGTCGGACGTGGTCATGCGCGTCGTCGGGCGCGCACGGATTGACCAGGGCCTTCCTCCGCGTGGCGGGCCAGCTATTGTGCGCTTCATGACGACCTCTGACAAGCCTGAGAACGCTGCCAACGCCGCCGCCACCGGTATCGCCGCCCAGGACTGGGCGAAGGCCGCCGCCGACCCCCAGTACCGCGCCGCGGTCGTGGACCTGCTCGGCGCGCTCGCGTACGGCGAGCTGGCGGCGTTCGAACGGCTCGCGGAGGACGCCAAGCTGGCGCCCACGCTGGAGGACAAGGCGGAGCTGGCGAAGATGGCGTCGGCGGAGTTCCACCACTTCGAGCGGCTGCGCGACCGGCTGACGGAGATCGGCGAGGAGCCGACCGTCGCCATGGAGCCGTTCGTGGCCGCGCTGGACGGCTTCCACCGGCAGACGGCCCCCTCGGACTGGCTGGAGGGCCTGGTCAAGGCGTATGTCGGCGACTCGATCGCCAGCGACTTCTACCGTGAGGTCGCGGTGCGGCTGGACTCCGACACCCGCGCGCTGGTGCTGGCCGTGCTCGACGACACCGGTCACGCCGGCTTCGCGGTGGACCGTGTGCGGTCCGCGATCGACGCGGACCCGCGCGTGGGCGGACGTCTCGCGCTGTGGGCGCGGCGGCTGATGGGCGAGGCCCTGTCGCAGTCCCAGCGGGTGGTCGCCGACCGCGACGCGCTGTCGACGATGCTCGTGGGCGGCGTCGCGGACGGCTTCGACCTCGCCGAGGTGGGCCGGATGTTCTCCCGGATCACCGAGGCGCACACCAAGCGGATGGCGGCGCTGGGGCTGGCCGCCTAGGGGGCCGACCGCCTTCTCCCGCTCCGCCCGGACGGGTAGCCGGCCGTCCACACGGAAGTGCGCCACCGCCTTCTCCGACTCTGCGGCGACGCACGGGGTCGGCGGCCCGGTCGGAGCGGGACTTCTCCCGCTCCCCGGGGACGGACGGCGCCGGTAACCCGTTCAGGACGGGCGCCGGACCTTCTCCCGCTCCCGGGGACGGAGGGCGCCGGTGGCCCGTTCAGGACGGGCGCCGGACCTTCTCCCGCTCCCGGGGACGGAGGGCGCCGGTGGCCCGTTCCGGACGGGCGTCGGACCTTCTCCCGCTACGCGTGGACGGATCGCCGGCGCAGTCTGCCGACCGGGCGCAGCAGCAGGGAGAGCGAGGCGACGGAGACGACCGCCGCGCCCATCAGGCTCACCAGTGCCGTGCCGGGGCCCAGGGCGCTGTGGGTGACGAAGTCACCGAACAGGGCTCCGGCGACGCCCGTCGCGAACACCAGGGTGGACGTCGGCAGGCGGTGTGACAGCCGGAGGAGCGCCGCCCACGCGAGCACGAGGCCGAGCACAGCGGAGCCGAGCGCTTCCAAGATCATGTAGAGGTCCCTCCCAGACGGCCGGGCCGTGCACCAAGGTCGTAGGCCGTCTTACCCGTGACCTGCGGAACGCAATCCTCCAGCGTGGTCGAGTCGTGCTCCATTCGTGGAGAAAACGGGGAGGGGGGCCCGACCGGTGTCGGACCCCCCTCCCCGTCTCGCCGCCTACAGCGCGCCGAAGCCCACCTTGCGGGGGGCCGGCTCGCCCAGCTCGACGTAGGCCAAGCGGTCGGCCGGGACCAGGACCTTGCGGCCGTGCTGGTCCACGAGGCTGAGCAGCTGCGACTTCCCGGCCAGCGCCTCGGCCACTACCCGCTCGACCTCCTCGGGGCTCTGACCGCTCTCCAGAACGATCTCGCGGGGCGCGTGCTGCACGCCGATCTTGACCTCCACGGCTAAGTCCCTCCGACGGTCAGTGGTGCGCGGGCGTCCGCGCCGTACGCGCACACATTAGCCCGGTGAGGGGACGGACACGGCGCGGCCGTCCACGCCAGGAGCGAACAGCGGGCGGGAACAAACGGCCGACCGGTCCGCGCCTCAGTGCTGCTCGGTGCCGTGCAGCGGGAAACCGGCGATACCGCGCCAGGCGAGGGAGGCCAGCAGCTGCACCGCCTCGTCGCGCGGGACGCTGCGGTCGCTGTGCAGCCAGGACCGCGCCACCACCTGTGCGAGACCGCCCAGCCCGGAGGCGAGCAGCATCGACTCCGCGCGCGAGAGGCCGGTGTCCTCGGCGATCACGTCGCAGATCGCCTCCGCGCACTCGTTGGTGACCTTGTCGACGCGCTCGCGCACGGCGGGCTCGTTCGTCAGGTCCGACTCGAAGACGAGACGGAAGGCGCCGCCGTCGTCCTCGACGTACGCGAAGTAGGCGTCCATCGTGGCGCGGACGCGCTGCTTGTTGTCGGTGGTCGAGGCGAGCGCACCGCGCACCGCCTGGATGAGCGACTCGCAGTGCTGGTCCAGCAGGGCGAGATAGAGGTCGAGCTTGCCGGGGAAGTGCTGGTAGAGCACCGGCTTGCTGACGCCCGCGCGCTCGGCGATGTCGTCCATCGCGGCAGAGTGGTAGCCCTGTGCGACGAAGACCTCCTGGGCGGCGCCCAGCAGCTGGTTCCGTCGGGCACGGCGCGGCAGGCGCGTGCCCCTCGGGCGTGCCGCCTCAGTTTGCTCGATGGCTGTCACGCCGCCTCCCAAAGTCGTCCTCTTGCGGTGTGATGCCGCGCCGTCATCGTACTTTTCGGTAACCGTCGTGTGCGCGGTGCGAGCGCAGAATTTCACGGACCGGACGATCACAAAAGCGGTACCAAAGGTTTCAGGATGGGGCGTTACGGGCACAATGCGGCTCCGCTCCAGCTCACCTCACCCGGCGATGTCAGCGGTAGTCGTCCTCGTCGAGCGAGACGACGCGGGCCTGTTCGACGAGATCGGCCTCGTTCGCCCGGGCGGGGTCGACATCCTCCAAGGGGTCGTCGCGGTCCGGCGCGACGTCCGCGAGCTGTTCCGCCGCGTCGTTCTCCGGCGCCTCGACGTCGATCTCGCCGACGTCGGTCTCGGGCTCGAAGATGTCGGGCTCGAAGGTGTCGGACTCGGTGGGGTCGTATGCCATGGCGGGCTCCCTTCCTACGAACGTCCCTGAAGATGCAGGGGCCACACGCGGGTGCCCTCTCTACGAGCCTAGGAGACACCCTTTTCGGACGCTATGCGATGTGCCCGTGAATCGCCCCGCCATCTCTCCCGGGAACGACCCGCCGTCTGTGACGCCGAACACACGGGTCCCGACGTGATCGTCTCGTAACATTGCCGCATGTCTTCGACCGAGCTGCCCTCCGTGCCGCCCACCAGCGCGCTGCCGAAGGCCGTGTCCGTCCGGGTCGCGGAGGGCGAGAGAGTGCGGTCGGTGGGACTGCCGGGTGTGACGCTGACGGTCCGCTCCCGGCCGCCCGCGCGCGAGGGACTGCCCCGCGCGCTGTACGTGCACGGCCTCGGCGGCTCCTCGCAGAACTGGTCGGCGCTGATGGCCCTGCTCGACGGGGTCGTCGACAGTGAGGCGGTCGACCTGCCCGGCTTCGGCGACTCCCCGCCCCCGGACGACGGCGACTACTCCCTCACGGCACACGCGCGTGCCGTCATCCGCTACCTGGACGCCTCCGGGCGCGGCCCCGTCCACCTCTTCGGCAACTCCCTCGGCGGCGCCGTGTCGACGCGCGTCGCGGCGGTGCGGCCCGACCTGGTGCGGACGCTGACCCTGGTCTCGCCCGCGCTGCCGGAGCTGCGCGTCCAGCGGACCGCGGTGCCCACCGGCCTGCTCGGCATGCCCGGCGTGGCCACCCTGTTCAACCGCTTCACCCGGGAGTGGACGGCCGAGCAGCGCGTCCGCGGGGTCATGGCCCTGTGCTACGGCGATCCCGGACGGGTCAGCCCGGAGGCGTTCCGCCACGCCGTGGAGGAGCTGGAGCGGCGGCTGCGGCTGCCGTACTTCTGGGACGCGATGTCGCGCTCCGCGCGCGGACTCGTCAGCGCCTACACCCTGGGCGGACAGCACGGTCTGTGGCGTCAGGCCGAACGCGTCCTCGCCCCGACCCTCCTCGTCTACGGCGGCCGCGACCAGCTCGTCGGCTTCCGCATGGCCCAGCGGGCCGCCCGCGCCTTCCGCGACTCCCGGCTGCTCACCCTTCCGCAGGCGGGCCACGTGGCGATGATGGAGTACCCGGAGACGGTGGCGGCGGCGTTCCGGGAGCTTCTCGCGGCGACCGCGGCCGACGAGCGGACCGACGGCTCCGCGGGCGCGGGGAGCTGAGGGGGGCGGTGGGACGACACAGTCGACGGGGGCCCGCGCCCAAGAGCGCACCGCAGAAGGGGGCGCGGGGCAGCCGCGCCACGGGGACGGACCGGCCGGCCCAGGACGCACCCGAGTACGGCACGCCCGCGCACGGGACACCGTCGTACGGCCCGCTCGATCGGGGGACCCCCGCGCGCGGTGTGCCCCGTTTCCCGGACGGTACGCCTGCCCACGGCTTCCCGCAGGTCCGTGGCGGTCACCCCGAACAGCGTGAGGGCGGGGGCGGATGGGGGGAGTCGAGGGGACGTCCGGCGCGTGACGCCGGTGCTCCCGGGGGGTCCGCCGGTCCGGGTGCCGGGCCGTTGATCCCCCGTCAGCGGCCGGCGGTTCCTCGGGGGCCCCGGCAGGAGTACCTCGATGCCTTCGCCGAGGAGGACGACGTCTTCATGCGACGCAGGCCTTCGTTTGCCGCTCCCGCGCGCGCGAGCGACCCCTACGCCTCGGTCACCGACCGGGACCCGGACCCGGCCCCCCGGACGGCCGCCGGTTCCGGCGGTGACGACGACGCTCCGCCCACCGGGGAGCCCGTGGGCGGCAAGGGCGGCAAGGGGCGGGCCTTCACCGGCATCGCGGCCGCCGCCGTCACCACCGTGCTGGCCGTCGTGGTGGCCGGGCAGGTCGCCGACGCGCGGGACGTGGAGGCCGCCCGGACGCAGTCCACCGCCGACCAGGCGGCCCGTGACGCCCGCGACTCCGCCACGCGCGGGGACGACCGGCCGAGCCCCTCGCCGCCGACCGGCACGACGCCGCTGACGTACGAGCAGAAGATGGGCGCGCGCTACAAGCTCGGCGCGACGTTCACGGGCTCGGGGAGGTTCGACGCCGTGCCCGGTGTCGACAAGGCGCCCGCCAAGGGGCGGAAGTACACCTACCGCGTGGACGTCGAGCAGGGACTCGGCCTGGACGGCGCGCTCTTCGCGCAGGCCGTGCAGAAGACGCTGAACGACGACCGCAGTTGGGCCCACCACGGCGCCCGGACCTTCGAACGCATCCACTCCGGCGAGCCCGACTTCGTCATCACCCTCGCCAGTCCCGGCACCACCGCCGACTGGTGCGCGAAATCCGGCCTCGACACCACCGTGGACAACGTCTCCTGCGACTCGGCCGCCACCGAACGCGTGATGATCAACGCCTACCGGTGGGCCCAGGGCTCGAAGACCTACGGCGACGAGATGCACGCCTACCGCGAGATGCTGATCAACCACGAGGTCGGTCACCGGCTCGGCTACGACCATGTGACCTGTGACAAGAACGGTGATCTCGCCCCGGTCATGCAGCAGCAGACGAAGTTCCTCGACCACGACGGCATCCGGTGCCTGCCCAACCCCTGGCCGTACCCCAGGAGTTGACGAACCGTCCGGACGTCGCGCCGACATGTCCTCGGACTTCGTCCCGGCAAGGCAGGCCGGCGGGGTCGGCCACCGGGAGGTCGTCTTCCCGGTGCGTCGACCGTTCCTCAGAGCGCGCCGTGGCCGCGGCATCCGTCAGCCTGCTGGTGGCAGCGGGTGTTGCCGCCTGCGGTCCGGAGAACCACGATGCCAAGGCCTCCGGTGCCGCTCCGCGCCCCACCCGGGCGGCACCCTGACGATCCTGAACCACGACCCGCAGCAGGACTTCGAGTGGTGCTGAGGGGGGCGCGGTGCGTTGCGGTGGCGCGGTGCGTTGCGGTGGCGCGGTGCGTTTGCGGTGCGAGGGGAGCGGCGGGGCGCGCGGTGGTGCGGGCCGGTGGTGTGACCCGGCGGTGGTGGGAGACGGGTCGGCGGGCGCGGTGGTGTGAGCCGGCCGTGTGCGGGGCGTCCGCCGCGAGCGTGGCGGCCGTGTGTGGGTCGGCCGTGTGCAGGGCGTCCGCCGCGAGCGGGGCTGCACCGAGGGCTGGGCCTGCCGTGCGTGCGCCGTAACGTTTCGCGACCGGCTGATGCCCTAGCGCGACAAAACGCCACCCGCCCGGGAAAGTTACGTCCGTTCACCCCTTCCGGTGGGGGGGGGGGGGGGGCCCCCCCCCCCCCCCCCCCCCCCCCCCCCCCCCCCCCCCCCCCCCCCCCCCCCCAGCACCCCCCCGC
>NZ_JBVIAY010000011.1:125061-234746 GCF_055573695.1 Streptomyces sp. NPDC030143 | reverse complement strand
AGGACGCAGATGCCCGCGTCGATGCCGATCGGGAAGACGTAGGAGAAGTTCCCGAAGCCCTTCTGGATCGCCAGCTCGCGCACCGCCGCGTAGGAACCGGCGAAGCCGATGCCGGCGATGATCACGGCGCCGGTCACGATGACGCCGATGAGGACCCGATGTGTTCGGGTCAGCCGGGGTTTCTCGTTCTTCCCCGCAGCCACGTACCACTCCCCCGTTCCGAGCCTTACGACCGAGCAGCTCTCACACTGCCACGAGGAAGATCCGGTCGGGACAGCAGGGCGGGCCGCTCCTCAGATCATCGACGCGCATGGCGCACCTCCGGTTTCACGGACCTCGCCCGAGGCTGGTGCCGCGCCGAGGTCCGCACCTGCTCGAGGCCCCGCCGGAACGCATGTCGGTGCGCGCGCTCGCAGGCAGCCCGTTCCGTACCCTGACGGCATGCGCATGCGCCCCACCCTGAGCTGGACCCCCACTGAGGACCTGCCCCCGGGCACCACGGATCCGGAGCCGGTCGCCGCAGCCCTGAGGGCCGGCGGTGTGCTGGTGCTCAGCGGGGCGGGCCTCTCCACGGAGTCGGGCATCCCCGACTACCGGGGGCGGGGCGGCAGCCTGAGCCGGCACACTCCGATGACCTACCAGGACTTCACCGCCGACGCCCGGGCCCGACGCCGGTACTGGGCGCGCAGCCACCTCGGCTGGCGCACCTTCGGCCGCGCCCGCCCCAACGCCGGGCACCGGGCCGTGGCCGCGTTCGGGCGGCACGGTCTGCTCTCGGGTGTGATCACTCAGAACGTCGACGGTTTGCACCAGGCCGCTGGCAGTGAGGGTGTCGTGGAGCTCCACGGGAGCCTGGCCCGCGTCGTCTGTCTGTCCTGCGGCGCCCGCAGCCCACGCCGTGAACTCGCTCAGCGGCTGGAGGAGGCCAATCCCGGCTTCGAGCCGGTGGCCGCGGACATCAACCCGGACGGCGACGCCGACCTCACCGACGAGCAGGTCGGGGACTTCCAAGTGGTGCCCTGCGCGCTCTGCGGCGGCATCCTCAAACCGGACGTGGTGTTCTTCGGCGAATCCGTCCCGCCGCAGCGGGTCGAGCTCTGCCGCGAGCTGGTCCGTGAGGCGGACTCGCTGCTGGTCCTGGGCTCGTCGTTGACGGTGATGTCCGGGCTCCGGTTCGTACGCCAGGCGGCCGAGGCCGGCAAGCCGGTGCTGATCGTCAACCGGGACCCGACCCGGGGCGACAAACACGCCCTCACCCGGGTCGCGCTCCCCCTGGGCACAGCCCTCACCGACACGGCCGACCGGCTGGGCATCCCGGTCGACGGTCGGACGGGGGCCCGGATGCGCCGGTGAACTCCGTGGGTCGCCACCGGCGTTCGCCGGCCTTCCGCGTCGACGGAGAGCCGCAGCACCGAGCCGTCTCCACCGGTGAGCACCATCGCGGCCCTCGTGTCTCCGGGACCATGTTCACCCGGGCAACCCGCCGGTTCCTGGATGACCTCCCTGGACGCCGTGACCGAGCGGGAGGTCCGTGCCGCAGCTGTGTGTCCGACGAGCACCAGGCTGTGGGGGTGCACCGGTTCACCGGTCAGCCCCAGCCGCTGCGGAGGGGCACGCGTCTCTTCACCTTCGTCGGATACGACAAGCTTCGGTCGGCCACCTGAACCAGCGGGGTGCCTGCGGTACACCGGCCCGGACGTCGGCCAATGGGGCGCGAGGGGGTGTTTCGAAAGTCCCGCACAGCACCCACGGCGCCCGGCATGCCCTCTCGCCGCACCGGCCGAAAGCACGAGTACATCCAGTACGAGCGCTTTCGTCCGGCACGCCGAGAGCACGCGCCGGACACCTCGGGCACCGCACACAGGACTTTCGAAACACCCCCGAGGCCCGGGCCGGGCCGTGTCCGTGGTGCCGAACGCCCGTCCGCCCGGTGTCGGAGCCCCGCACCGGGAGCCGCCCCTGCGCCCCTGCGCCCGCCGCGCACACCCTCGACCGGAACTCGGCCGCCGGGACGTCGACGCCTGTGACGCGATCGGTTCACCCGTACATGTGAGTCTTCGGCTGAACGTTCATATGCAGCAGTTTCTCCGTTCAGGAACGCCGACGGGGCGTCTCACGGATCATGGACTGGCCATGATCCAGCGCGGATTCCCTCTCACCTCGTCGAGCCGTCCGACTTCGGGCACCACAGCCGTGTTCGCCACGGCGGAGAAAGCACGGCGTGCGGTCAGGCACCGATATGACCGTCCGATGATCACACGGAGGACGTCACATCCCGCCGCGGAGACGGATACGCGTCGGCCCGCTGGTGACGGTGACGACCACGACGGCGGCGGAAGAAACACCGCACCCGCGTCCGCCGAGGTGTCGACCGGCGTGGCCGCCCGTCGCCGCGGCCCTCCCCCTCCGCCGCACCTCCCGTAGCGAAGGACATGTCACCCTGCGAGACCAGGAGCTCCCATGACCACACCACGCATCGACGTCGTGCACCCCGACGACCTGACACCAGGGGACCTCGATCTGTGGAACGAGCTGCGCACCGCCACCGCGGACGTGGCCAACCCCTTCATGAGCGCGGAGTTCACCCGGGCGATCGGCCGCGTCCGCCCCGACACCCGGGTGGCGGTCCTGCACCGGAGGAGGGAGCCCGTCGGCTTCTTTCCCTACCAGCGCGGACGATGGGGGCACGGCCGGGCGGTCGGCCTGGGCGTGTCCGACTGCCAGGGCGCGGTCCTGCACCCGGACGTCCACCTGGACCCGCGTCACCTCATGCGCGCCTGCTCATTGAACGCCTGGGAGTTCAACCACCTCGAAAGCGGCCAGGACCTCTTCCTGCCCTACGCGACCGGTCGCTTCGCCTCCCCGGTCATCGACCTCACCCACGGCTTCGCGCAGTACGAGAACCACCTGCGGACGCACGCCCGCGGCTTCCTGAAGACCGCGCGCGCCCAGGAACGCCGTATGGGCCGACAACTCGGCCCGCTGCGCTTCGTCTACGACGAGCGGGAGCCCACCGCCCTGCGCGCCCTCATCGCCTGGAAGTCCGCCCACTACCGGCGCACGGGCCGTCGCGACCCCTTCACCCAGCCGTGGATCACCCAGCTCGTCGACCGGCTCGCCGACACGGCGTCACCGTCCTGCTCCGGGATCCTGTCCGTGCTCTACGCGGCCGACCGGCCCGTCGCCGCCCACTTCGGTCTGCGCTCACGAACCGTCTTCTCCTGCTGGTTCCCCTCCTACGACCGCAGCCTCGCCACCTACTCCCCCGGCCGCGTCCTGTACCTCCGCATGATCGAAGCCTCCGCCGCCTCGGGCATCCGCCTGTTCGACTTCGGAAGGGGCGACGCCGCCTACAAGGACTCCTTCAAGACCGGTGACCTCCCCGTCCACGAGGGGGCCTTGCGCACGGCCGGTCCCGGAGGCACTCTGCACTGGCTCCGTCACGAACCGGTACGGGCCGCACGACTGTTCGTGCGGGACCGTCCTGCGCTGAAGGCAGCGGCGGTGGGCATGCTCCGAGCCGTCGGCAGGATGCGGGAGCGTTGACGGGTGGTCCGCGCCCCGGCACCGGGGAACGTCGGCCGGTTCACCGGCCGGGCCGCCGGAAGTGGGCGTAGGGCGGGTACGGCTTGAAGCAGACCAGCACCTCGACCGGGTGTCCGCCGCCCGGCTGCTGGACCAGCGTCGGAAGTGCCGTCATCAGCGCCGAGCGTCCTTTCTCGACGCCCGCCCGGCGCGGTCCCCAACCCGCCGCCTCGGCGAGGTCGGTGGCCGTCTCGGCGAAGAAGCCGCGGCTTCCGAAGAGGAAGAACGTCCGCGCGTGGGTGGCGTGCCGCAGCTCGTCTCGGACATCCGCCCGCTGCCGGTGCCGGCTCCAGGAAGCGGCGTCCCGGGCCGTGCGGGCCTCGTCGGTGCGGACGGTCAGCGGAGTGCCGTTCACCAGTTTGCGCCGCAGCTCGGGCCACTTGCCGGCGCGCAGGCCGAGCGTGTGGTGGGCCAGGACGAGGTCGACGAGTTCGCCCGTGCCCTCGTCGGGAGGGACGCCGTCGCGCAGCGGTATGTGGACGATCGTGTGCCGGGAGTAGGCGGCGAAGGAGAACAGGCCGGCGAGCCGGCTCAGCCCGTCGTGGTCGCCGAGGAGCCAGCCGATGGGCTCGGGGGCACGCAGAGAGGTGTGGCGAAGGGGCTGCCGGGGCTGGACGATCCGGTGCTCGTACGGTCCCGTCCGGGGCCTGAACTGGCGCAGTCTCAGCCGCATGCGGAGCACCTCATGGCCACAGGATCACCGCCGGTGACCCCCTTGCGCAACGGAGTTTCCGCCCGGCCGTTCCCGCTGCGCGTCCTCGCCTCCTCCCCCTGCGCGAGTCCCTCCTGCGCGAGTCCCTCCTGCGCGAACCTGCCGAGCGCCCGCGCGGCCTCCGGTGCGCCCGAGGGGGACCTGGCCGGTGGCAGCGCGCGGCGGTCCGCCGGCGCGGCCGGCACCGCGTCGTCGATGCCGCGGCCGCGTTGCTCCCCCACCCCGACGGCGGCCGCGACCGCCGCCCCCACCCGCCCGGCGGTTCTCGACGCGCTCACCGAACAGCCCACGGAGCGAATCGCGCGTCCGGCCCCGCCGCAGTCCCGCGGCTGGCAGACCTTCGCGGACTTCCTTCTGCGTTGTCACGGCACGGACCGCTCGCGTGCTGCCGCGTCCCGGCCGCGCGTCACGGTCGAAGGCACCCGCGGGCGGATCCGGTTCTCCCGCGTGCCGGGCATCAGCCTCTGGCAGTGGGGTGGGGCGCCCGTCCAGGTCGTCGATCGCGATCCGGCCGCACCCGATCGCTTCCGGATCCTTAACGCCGGCTGAGAGACCCGCGAGCGGGTCCGCTCCGCACTCGGGTTGCCCCGTCCGACGCCGACGCGGTCGGGCCTCGGCCGGGTGAGGACCTCGGCGGGGTGGCACGGCCCGACGACGGGCCGCGACGACGACACACGGGCGTCCCCGTCGTCGACGCGGCGCCGGGACGTCGTCGGCGCCGCATCCTTCCTCACTCACGCGGGGCTCGCCGCCCGGGTCAGACCAGGGTGTTCTTGTAGAACAGGTTCGAGCGGCGGTCGCCCGACACACCCGAGGCGAAGCCGAGGAAGAGGCGGACCTCTCCGTCGACCGTCCGGTAGACGGCCAGGCCTTCGGGCTCGCGGAAGTCGAGGGTCTCGCCGGCCCTGGTCAGGACCGGCCCCTCCTTGATCCCGCCGGTGTTCATGTCGATGCTGGTGATCTCGGAGTCGACGACGTCGCCGTTCGCCTCGTACGACGTACCGGTCATCACGTAGAGGTACTGGCCGTACGCCGCGTACCCCTGGAAGGTCGACGACAGCGTGGGCAGGGTCGGCTGCTTGAAGTCCGCGAGCGGCGAGCTGAAGTCGCCGTTCGTCGCCGCCGCGAGGTCGTACACCGCTATGTGCTTGCCGTCGGTGAGGTGGTAACGGACGATCAGCCGGTCGTTGACCGGGTCGATGGAGCAGGTGTGCTCCGTCGCCGCCGACACCGGCGTGTACTTCGTCAGCGCCGACGACGTGTTGGACAGCGTCGTCCCGCTGGTGAACCTGAACCGGGCGAGCCGCTTGCCGTAGCCGCCCGAGTTCGCCTCCACCTCGGTCCACAGGTACGTCGACGAACCCACGCCCTGGGCGCCGAAGGCGACCCCGTGGCCGAAGCCCGTCAGGTACATGTGTCCGACGTAGTTGCCGGAGAAGTCGAGCTGCGTGATGCACAGGTCGCCGGCCGTGTCGGAGGTTCCGTTGCGGCGCTGCGCGACGAACAGCCGCCGGTTCACGTTGTCGAAAGCGAAGCCCTGCTGCACGGTCACGTCGCGCAGCGACTTGCCGCGGTACAGGTCGTACGAGCGCTGCGTCAGGTCGAAGCGCTGCGACGCCGGAACCGCGGCCGCGGCGGACCCCGCACCGTAGCCGAGGCCCAGGGCGGCGATCCCGACCCCGGTGCCCGCGCGCAGCAGTCCTCGCCTGGTCAGCACGGTCTTCGGCTCCTGTGTCATGGGTCCTCCTGTAGGGGCTGCTGCGCGAGCGGATCACCGTCGGGGAGGGCACGCTCCGCGCGAACGATCACGATGCGGCGACCCTACGCGAAGTGCGCCGGGCAGCGGTGGGGAGGTCCCGGCCCTCGGGGGTGGGCTACGCACCGGCGAACTCTGCGCGCCGACGGGGTCGTCGCCGTGGGCGCGCCCCCGCTCGGGTCGGGTGGAGGCGGGTTGCCTCGGCCTCCTCGGTGTCGGCGGGCTGACCGGCGGAGTGGGACCGCCGGTGGCCCCGACCCGTTCGCGGGTGGCGCACCGGCGGGCGCGGCAGCGGCGTTCCGGGCCGCTGTCGTTGTCCGGGTCCCTTGCGGGCGCCCTGGCCGCTCGTGGAGGCCGTCGCGGTCCTCGCCGCAGCGGCCTTCTTCGTCATCCCGCGACCGCCGACGACTCGTCCGGAGACCGTGCGCGGTCCGGTCGATCAGGACGTTTCGTCGGTGACCCGGCATCGGCTCCGTCTTCGCGTGCAGGGTGCAACGATGTGCCTCCCGGGTGCCC
The DNA here is from genome assembly GCF_055573695.1 of Streptomyces sp. NPDC030143. Taxonomy (NCBI): domain Bacteria; kingdom Bacillati; phylum Actinomycetota; class Actinomycetes; order Kitasatosporales; family Streptomycetaceae; genus Streptomyces; species Streptomyces sp. NPDC030143. The sequence goes on along the minus strand of NZ_JBVIAY010000011.1, from coordinate 228,177 downwards.
GCGCTGTGGAGGGGCAGGGGAAATGCCGGTGAGGCGGCCTTGGTGCGCACGGTTTCAACCGAGGTGCTGCGTAGGGTTTTTGGACTTCGTTTCACTGCTCGTCGCCCGATCCAGGAGTTGCGTGATGACCAAGGACCTCCGTTCGTCTTTCTCCCGCCGGGGACTTCTGCGCACCGGCGCCGGTGCCGGGCTTGCCGCGCTCGGGCTGGGTTACACCGCGCGGAGCGCGTCCGCGGCGGTGCCGACGAGTGCGCGGTTCGACCTGTCGCAGCCGTCCTACGACCTGTTCCGCAACAAGGTGCTGCACAGCAAGCGAGTCCAGCAGAGTTTCGCCTTCGACTCGGTCAACAAGCGTCTGTTCGTCGCCGCCAAGCGGGCCGGGAGCACCGAGGCGGACGGTGACCTGTGCATCACTCACCTCGACTTCCAGGGCAACTACGTCTCGTACATGCACCTCAACGGCTTCGGTCACGGTGTCGCGTTCGGTGTTCGCCCGGTGGGCGGTGCCAGCCACCTCTGGATCGAGTGCGAGGCCAACTCCAACGGCTACGGCACCAAGCTCGCCTACATCAAGTACAGCGCCGGCACCACGCTGGACGCCTCCTCCACCAGCTTCGGCAGGTTCCAGCCGGTTGCCGGCGCCACCGAGTACACCTGCTCCATCGACCCGGTGTACAACCGCATGATCGTCCGCTATCACAAGGACGGCGGCAAGCACATCGCCGTCTACAACGTCTCCGACACCGACAACGGCGACTTCAGCAAGCCGCTGGTCAAGTTCACCCCGCCGTCGATCTCCGGCACACCGCAGGGCTACACGCTCCACGGCTCGTACATGTACTTCCTCACCGGCAACGCCTACTCCGCCTCCAACCCCGACCCGGGCAACACCCGCCTGACGAGCATCAACGTCAACACCGGTGCCATCGCCCAGGGACCGACGCTCACCAAGGCGGGATCGACCCTGACCTACCGCGAGCCCGAGGGTCTGGCCGTCTACCGCACCGACGGCGGCGAGTCGCGCCTCTTCCTCGGTTTCGCCACCGGCGAGGAGGGCGACCGGCGCTCCAGCATCTTCTACAAGAACGCGCTGGTCTGACGCGGCGGGGCGACGCGGTCCGGGCGGTCGGGGGCGCCGCCCTGTGCAGCGCGGGCCGGCCGCGGCGTCCCCTGGCCGCCGATCGTGTCCCCGGTCCCTGCCGCCGCCGGGCGGTGCTGTTCACGTACCGCCCGGCGGCGGCCGGGCGGGCCGCTCGCCCAGCCTTTCGCGGTGGGGGCCGCCGGCGGTCACGGGCCCCTACCGCCTGGCCAGTTCCGACCGTCGGTAGGAGTAGCCGAAGTAGATGAGGAGCCCGACCGCGAACCACACGGCGAAACGCACCCAGGTCTGCCACTGGAGGAACGTGATCAGCCAGATCGAGAAGACGATGCCCAACGCCGGCACGAACGGCATCCACGGCGTCCGGAACGTGCGGGGCAGCTCCGGCTGGCGGTACCGCAGCACAATCACGGCCGCGCACACCACGACGAACGCCAGCAGGATGCCGATGTTGGTCAGCTCCGCCGCCTCGCCGATCGGCAGGAAGCCGGCGATGGCCGCCGAGGCGAACCCGACGATCCAGGTGACGCGGGTCGGGACGTGTCGCGTCGGATGCGTCTTGGCGAACCACTCGGGCAGCAGCCCGTCGCGGGACATCGCGAACCACACGCGGGTCACGCCCAGCATGAAGGTGAACATGACGGTCAGGATGCCGATGATGGCGCCCACCGCGATCACATTGGCCAGGCTGTCCAGCCCCACCGACTTGAACGCCGTCGAGAACCCGCTCTCCTTGTCGATGTCCTTGTAGTTCTGCATGCCCGTGAGGACCAGGCAGGCGGCCACGTACAGCACCATCGAGATCGCCAGCGAGTAGAGGATCGCCTTCGGCATGTGCCGCTGCGCGTCCTTCGACTCCTCGGCCGCCGTCGACATCGCGTCGTACCCGAAGACCGCGAAGAACACGGTCGCCGCACCGGTGAACGCGCCGCTGAGGCCGTAGGGGAAGAACGGGTCGTAGTTGGCCGTGTCGATGTGGAAGACGCCGACCGCGATGACGAGCAGCACGACCAGCACCTTCAGCACGACCACCGTGGTCTCGAAACGGGCCGCGTTCTTGATGCCGAGGGTCAGCAGGTAGGCGATCAGCAGACACAGCAGCGCGGCGAACAGGTCGATGCGGTGCCCGTCGCCGGTGCCGGGTGCGCCGAGCATCCAGTTCGGCAGGTCGGCGCCCATCTCGCCGACGAGGAAGCTGAAGTAGCCGGAGATGCCGATCGCCACCACCGCCACGATGGCCGTGTACTCCAGCAGCAGGTCCCACCCGATGAACCAGCCCGCGAGCTCGCCGAGCACCGCGTAGCCGTACGTGTACGCCGAACCCGCCTTCGGGATGAGCCCGGCGAACTCGGCGTACGACAGGGCCGCTGCGGCGCTGGCGACGCCGGCGATGAGAAAGGAGACGAGCACGGCGGGTCCCGCCGTACCGTTCGCCACGGTGCCGGCGAGGGTGAAGATGCCCGCGCCGATGATGCCGCCCACGCCGATCGCGGTGAGCTGCCACAGCCCGAGCGACCGTTCGAGCCGTGTGCCCTCGACGAGTTCCGTCTCCTCGATGTGCTCGATGGGTTTGCGACGGAGAATTCCCTCACCCATTCGGAGTCTGGCCATACGCCTCACCTCTTCACGACCGGCAACGGCTGACGGCGGCTCATGATGGCTCAGCGGCGGACGGGAGCGGAAGGCGCCACGCACGTGTCCGGCGGAGCTTTCGCGCCCGAGGGGTCACTCGGCCGCAGCGCGGGGAGACGTCCACCGGCCGAGTGGCAGGGACAGGGACCGCTCACCGCTCAGGGGTCCTTGCACGATGCCCGCCCGGTCCGGTGTGGCGGACCTTCGGGTGACGGCGGAGACTGGGCCGGGACGGACCACGGTGTGGAAAGGGCTCGGGGTGATGGGTGACTACGCGGACCTTCCCGGTGTGAGGACCTGGTACGAGACCGAGGGTGCCGGGGACCCGCTGCTCCTGCTGCACGGCGGCTTGTGCACCAACGAGACGTGGGGCGCGCAGCGAGCCGACCTCGCCGCCGAGTACCGGGTCTTCCTGCCGGAGCGGCGCGCCCACGGGCACACGCCCGACGTGGCCGGGCCGCTGTCGTACCAGGACATGGCCGAGGACACGGTGGCCTTCCTGGAGCGGGTGGTCGAGGGGCCGGCGCATCTGGTCGGGTGGAGCGACGGAGGCGTGGTGGCGCTGCTGGTCGCCATGGCCCGGCCCGAGCTGGTCCGCAAGGTCGTGGTGATCGGGGCGAACTTCCGTCCGTCCCCGGAATGCTTCGTCGAACCGGCGATGCTCGACGCGATGACGCCGGAGGGCCCCGCTCTCACGTCCCTGCGCGAGATGTACGCCGCCGTCGCGCCGGACGGCCCGGACCACTGGCCGGTGGTGGCGGACAAGACGCTCACCATGTGGCGTACCCAGCCGACGCTCACCCTCGAGGACCTGGCCCGGGTCCGGGCGCCCACCCTCGTCATGGTCGGCGACGACGACATGGTGACGCTGGAGCACACCGTCGCGCTCTACCGCGCGATCCCCGGGGCCCAGTTGGCCGTCGTCCCCGGCGCCTCCCATCTGGTCCCGCTGGAGAAGGCGGCTCAGGTCAACCGGATGGTCCTCGACCATCTCGCGCAGGACGCGGTGAAGACGATGATGCCCGTCCGGCGTGCCTCGCCGGCCGGGGGTGCTGACGGCGCCGCTGCCTGACCGCCCGCAGGAGCCGGCGGGCGGATCGTGCGGGCGGTCCTCGTCGTCTGGGCGGTCGCACGTTCGGCGGCGCGCACGCGAAGGCGCTTCGCACAGAAGCGGTGGTGCCGGACCGTGCGGGCCGGCACCGTCTCGTCGACCGCCGCGGCACCGGCTCCCGCGGGGAGGGCGCTCGGGCCTTCGGCGAAGGCGGGACTCACACCAGTTCGGGCTGCGGTTCCGGTTGCGGGGCGGGTGCGGCTTTCGGTTCCCAGTGTCCGGTGGTCCGTACGTATCCGTAGATCACCGAGGACATCGCCAGAAGGAGGAGGGGCCCGAACACCCATGGATATCGGGCCATTTCCACCGGCAGATAGCGGTACGACAGCAGGAGCGCGGCGAACACCGCGGCCCCGTGGGCGACCAGCTGAACTCCCGATCGGTCCCAGCCGCGGTCGAGCGAGCGCAGAGCCGCCTCGATCGTGATCGTGAACACCACGCCGGCGACGAGATCCGCGCCGTAGTGGTAGCCGAATCCCAGGGTTGCGGTGAGCGTGGCGACCAGCCAGAACGTGCCCGCCCACCGCAGAATCCGTGGGCCCTTGCGGGAATGGATGAAGATCGCGGTGGCCCATGCCGTGTGCAGGCTGGGCATGCAGTTGCGCGGGGTGATCTCGTCGAAGGGTATCGGGTGCGGGGTGGTGAGCGGCGGCGGTGTGCCGGGCCACAGGTCGGCCACCGCCCACTGCACGGTGGACGGCGTCTCCGGCCACAGGTGCGCCGACGCCCAGTGTTCGTTGCCTGCGCCGTAGGCGTAGAGCGGTCCGACCACGGGGAAGATCATGTAGATCGCGGGCCCGAGGAGGCCGATCACCAGGAAGGTGCGCACCAGATGGTGGCCCGGGAAGCGGCCCTCGACCGCCACATTGCGCAGTTGGTACAGCGCGACGACGACCGCGGCCACCGCGAGCTGAGCGTAGACGTAGTTGAGGACGTGGGCGCCGATCGTGCCGCTGGCGGTGAGGACCCGGCCCACCAGCCACGACGGATTGCCCAGCGCGTGGTCGGCGGTCGCCACGTACTGGTCGAGGACCTGGGGGCGGGTTTTCGAGGTGATCAGCAGCCAGGTGTCGCCGGTCTTGCGGCCGACGACCAGGAGGAGGCCCAGACCGGCACCCTTCAGCATCAGGGCACGTTCGCGGCCGGTGCGGCGTACGACGGCGAAGACCGCGCAGCCCAGCATCACCCACAGAGCGCCGTTGCCGAAGGGGTGACCGCCGGTCATCCTGGCGCCGACCGCCCACCGCACCGCCAGGAAGGCGACGTCGACGCCGATCGCGGCTCCCACCGCGACGAACCGTTGTCTCCGGGTGAGTACCACCAGCATCAACGCCATGGCTGCGTACAACGCGAAGCCCGACTTGGGCGGGAACATCATCTCTCGTGCCAAGGCCGTGACGGGTCCCAGCACTTCGAGGCGACGCGCGACGATCTCCAGCACGGTGAGGAATCCGAGGACCGCCACCCCTGCCGCGGCCCACAGTATGACCCGTGGTTGACGCCACGCGGAGAGCGTGAGTATGCCGTTTCTGCGCGAAAACATCCGCGGTGCTCTAGGTATCAATTGTTTGGCCGATGTGTGAGTCGTTGGTCGGGTGAGGCCGCTCATCGTGCCGGATGGCATGTCTTTCCGGTACAGGACGGGCGATGGGGGGCGTTCGTCGTGGGTCGAACATGCTATCGGAGCGCCTCGGGGACACTGCTCGGGCGTCCGGACGGCATGCCGGGACGACCTCACCCCTCCGACCAACAGGACTTCGTCCGGCACCGTTGCGACATCGCCGTGCGGGACGAACGAGCCGCTCGAAGGAGCGATCCTGGATCGCACGACGGGAGTCCGGTGGCGGCGGAGGCCCGCTGGAGAGTGGCACGGCCCGGACCGCGCCGTCCCCGTCCTCGTCGAGCACGAGAGTGCCGTCGACCCGGCGTACGGCGCCTGCGCGGAACAGCTCGCGTCCCCTTGCACGCACCGGGGGATGTCGTCGGCTCAGGGGTCCTTGCCCTATGAGCGCCTGCCGCGTCCCCGAACCCCCGGCCCCAACCGGACGGGTGACGTTCGCGCGGCCCCTACCGCGGCGCTACGACGGCGAGGACTCCCCGTGCAGCCGTTCCGTCCGGCCAGGTCCATCCGGCGACGAGGCGTCCGGACGACCCGTGCACGGCGGCCCGCGCCGGCTGCGGAACGCGGACGATCCGGACGTCGAACCCGTCCCCAGGGCCCGTTCCGTCGACGGTGACGGTCGGGTCGGGGGTGTCACTCTCGTTCTGGTGCTGCGGTACGGCCTCACCCCGCAGGAGGGCCCGCAACTGCGCCATCACCACCGGGTCGTGGACACCGTCGTAGATCCACCGGGTGCCGAGCACCCCGTGCTCGGCGGTGCCGATCAACGCCTCCTCCGGGACGCCGTCCAGCGCCGCGCCGCGGTAGCCCATCGGCACCAGGTAGGCGACCGGCTCCTGCGCGCCGGCGTCCACCACGACCATGAACTCGATCCCGACCGCGCCCTCCGGATCGTCCAGACGGAACCCACCGGCCCTGACCAGGTCCGGCGTTCCCTCGCCGCCCACGTACCAGCTCTGCTTGGGCAGCCAGCCGGTGAGCAGCTCCAGTTTGCCGGGGGTCATGGTGGTGCGGTGGATGGAGGCCATGCGAGCTCCCTCGCGCGTAGGTTCGTGCCCGTCTCCGACGGGATGTGATCGAACCTATAGGAACCCTGTGACAGGCACCTACGGCAGGAACCGGAACAGCACCGCGGCCTCCGCGCGCAGACGCGCGACTCGGTCGGCATGCGCGGGCGCGGTCAGCCGCGCCGCGACCTCCAGCCGCTCGGTGGCCTCGGCGCGCACGATCTCCGCCACGCTGCGCTCGCTCAGCTCACGCCTCACCGCCTCGGTGGTGCCGGCACCGACCGGCGACTGCTCGAGGGCGCAGCCACGTCGTGCGGCCTCGTCCACGGGCACCGCCTCGGCGTTGTCCACCGCGCCGAGCGTCGCGCGCAGTGCGCTCACCGCTGTTTTGTCGCGGGCGCGCATCGCTTCCGACAGGGCCTGACGCATCTGCAGACGCAGGGACATGCCGCAGACCCTACGGCCGGCGCAACGGAACCGCCAACGCTGGCCCGTGCCGACCGGACAACGGGCAGGTGACGAGCGTCACGCGCACCCAGCCGTCCGTCACGGGTGTTGTCCGTCACTGGTGCCGTCCCCCGTCGGGAGGGGGGGGCCGGAGCGGCTCCTCACGCGGGCGTACCGCGTGCGGCGGTCGAGCACGTCGACCGTGGCCTGTCCGCCTCCGGTGGATCCCGGGGGACGACCGTGCCTGCCGGAGGTGCCACGAGGCGGGGAACGTCAGCGTCGCCCCCTCGGCCTGAGCGGCCACGCCGAGTGCCTCGCGCACAGCCTCGGGGATCTCCCTCTCCTCGAAGGGATAGCGGCTGCTGTGGCGCTGGTGAACGGCCGTGTACAGCGCGCCGAGGTGGCCCTCACCGGTTGCGCGGCTGGTCAACCGTACGCTCGCGAGGTGGGCCCGGTCGGTGGGGTCGGGCAGCAGCAGGGTCTCCGGGGACCAGCCCTCATGGGCCGCCGCGGCCCTCAGGTTCAACAGGGCGGCGCCGCAGCCGAGATGCAGGGCGCGGGTGTCGGGGTCGGAGTGCGGCATGACGCGCTCGAAGTCGGCGTACAGCTCGATGGTGCGGCTGTGCCGCAGATAACGGAAGCGCCAGGACTGCGTGTTGTGCACCGACGGTGCGGCGGTGGCGGACCGGACCAGGGCCGCCACCCGCTCGTCGGACGGTGCTCGTCGGCTCACTGGAGCCTCCCTCGCGAGTCGTCGGCGCTCCGGACGGGTCTCGAAAGCCCCGCCCGGGGCGGCCTACCGATCAGTTGCGGTGATCCTGCGGCCGGTGAGGCTCGTGGGCCGGATCGACACCCACATCTGGCGTTCACCGCCCGACCAGGGCATGGTGTGGGCCCGCTCGCGGAGTCTGCGCACGGCCCCGGGTTCGGTGACGACGCTCGCGGGGCCGACCGCGAGCACGCTCCAGCCCTGGCTGAGGGCGTCGTCGACGTGGTCGACCTCGAAGGCGACCTCCCTTCCGACGGCCGCCGCCGGCAGCGCGTCGGGTGCGGTGCGGAAGACGATGGTGTCGTCGACGACCTCGTAGTTGACCGGGACGACCGCCGGGCGGCCGTCGTCGGACGACACCGCGACACGTCCCACGCCGTGGGTGGACAGCAGTGTGCGGCATTCCTCCTCGCCGAGGTCCCGCAGCCGAGGACGCAGCATCGCCCGGCCCTGGCCGGGAGGCAGGTCGATCCCTCCGCCGCGCAGCGCGGCGGTGGTGGTGCCCAGGGCGTCGGCCAGCCGGATCAGAGCCGCCACACTCGGTTCTGCGGGCCGCTCCTCCAGGTACGACAGGTAGCCGGGCGACATTCGGGCCCGGCGGGCGGTCTCCTCGCGGCTGAGTCCCTGCCTGCGGCGTTCGACGGCCACGCGCCGGCCGATGTCGCCCGGGTTGGACGTCCCGGGCGGTGCGGCGGCTGCGGATCCGGTCGCCGCCCCGCCCGCCCTGGAGGGCTCGTCGGCGGTCTCGGGCCGTCCGTGTTCGAGAGGGTGGACGTGCGCGTCAGGGCCGGGGAACACGAGGGTCACCTCGTCCGTGTCCGACCAGCGCACGTCGTACGGAGGGGTTCCGTCCGCGTGGTGGAGTCCCACGATCTCGCCGTCGCGCCGGGTGGCGCCGGACCTCGTGCTTTCGATGACGAGCTGGTCGCCCAGGTGAGCTCGCATGACGGCCGCCTTTCTCTCACGGTGCGTCCGGACTCAGCCGGATCTGGTCGAATACGTGCCTCTCCGCCGGAACCACGCCCTGGGCCGGGGGGCGGCTGATCAACGCCGGCCGAGCCCTCGACGGCGGCCGTCGAGGGCTCGGTCCCGCACGGAGGTGCCACGACTGTGGCCGGGGGGCGCTGATCGACGCCGGAACCACGCCCGGGGCCGGGGGGCGGCTGATCGGCGCCGTGGTGGTCCTCCCCTCCCGCAGGCAGGGCATGGTCGCCGTCGCTTCGCACAGCTCGGTCGTTGTCACGTTCGACATCGGTGTCACCTCCCGGGCACCGGGCCGGTCCTCGCCGTCACCGGCGGAACCGCGCGGACCACTGCGGCTCCACGACGTCCCACTCGGCGTCCCAGCGCGCGTACCTTCTCCTGTCCAGCACCAGGCGCATGCCCGCCCACGCGCCGTAGGACCCGGCGGACACGCCGACGGCCGCCATGCCGCCCACCAGCCAGCCTGCGGTCCTCGCGTCGAACGAGGTCGTCGGCGGCGTGGTGACGGTTCCGTTCCGGTCCACCCACACGCGCACCGCGGCCCCCTTCCGCGCCCCCGGCTCCACGAGGGCGGCGCCCGTCCGCACGACGCCGTCGCGGTCGGTCCAGCGGACCCGCGCCGACTGCTTCGCCGCATCGACTTCGTCGGCCTCGACGTCCGCCGTCAGTCGGGCGGTGACCTCCTGGCGTTCCGCCGCCTGGGCCCGCGCGGTGCGCATCGAGGCCTCGTACGCCGTCAGCCCCGCGCCCAGCGCGGCGAACGGCAACCCGAGCGCCAGGACGACCATCAGGACACGGCGGAACCAGCACTCGAACGTGTCGGACGGACGGCGGAGCGGATTCGGGCCCTTCCGCGTGTTCTCACCGCGCGGCGAGGGCGGACCGGACGTGTCCGGCGATCCCTGTGCGTTCATGGGCCGGCCTCCAGCAGGTCGCTGGTCGTTTCCCCCACCATGGGTCCCAGCATCCTTCATCGACGGGCTTCGGTCACGGGGCCGAAGGTCCCTGTGGGAGCGACCTTCGGCCCTGAGCGGCAGCCGGGGCCCGTGCGCGCCGGTCGCGGTCGTCTCCGGCCCGTGCCCGACCGGGTTTCGAGGCAGTGCTGATCGCGCTCACCGCCGGCAGGCCGGCGCGGCGTGCCTCGCGGCCAGCGGCGGCCCGGCCGGAGCCGGCCGGGCCGTGCGGCTCCTGCCTGTCGGGCGGACAGTGGAAGGGGGAACGCAGCGCACGAGGAGGCGGAAGCCATGAGGCACCGGATGCTGAGCGACCTCATGACCACACCGGTGGTCCGGGAGCACCGCGTCACCGGCTTGAAGGGGATGGCCGAGCACGACGTCACCGCCGTACCGGGCGTCGTCGACGACGAACGCGTCGTCGGCAAGGTCTCGGAAGCGGACCCGCCGCGTAACGAGGCGGCCCCGCCGGGTAGGGCCGGCCTGCCGCACCGCCACGGTGACGGAGTGCGAGACGTCGGTCCGCGCCGGGCCGGCCGCGTGGGCGGGGGGTGCTCGCCATGGGTGCTCTGAGAGCCGTGTCCGACCGTCCGGTCCGGGTCACCGCGCGGCTCGACGCGCCCCTGTCGCGATGGCTGTGGCTGGTGAAGTGGCTCCTGGTCGTCCCGCACGTCGTAGTGCTGTTCCTGCTGTGGATCGCCTTCAGCGTCGTCACCGTGATCGCGTTCTTCGCCATCCTCTTCACCGAGCGCTACCCGCGTGCCTTGTTCGACTTCAACCTGGGTGTGCTGCGCTGGAGTTGGCGGGTCTCCTACTACTCGTACGGCGCCCTGGCCACGGACCGCTACCCGCCGTTCAGCCTGGGTGAGAAGCCCGACCACCCGGCCCGTCTGGACGTCGCCTTCCCCGAGCGCCTCTCCCGGGGACTGGTCCTGGTGAAGTGGTGGCTGCTGGCCATCCCGCACTACCTCGTCATCGCCTTCTTCGTCGGCGGCTGGCACCTCGGGTGGAGCGGTGGACTGCTGACCGTCCTGACACTGATCGCCGCCGTGATCCTGGCCTTCACCGGGAAGTACCCCAGGGACCTGTTCGACCTGGTCATGGGCCTGAACCGCTGGGTGTTGCGGGTCGCCGCCTACGCTGCCCTGATGACGGACGCCTACCCCCCGTTCCGCCTCGACATGGGCGCCGGCGAACCCGACGCCCCCGAGCGGTCGCCATGACCTGACGACGCGGGACGAGCCGGCCGGAAGCGACCAGGACCGCGCCGGGCGGACCCGTGCCGGGACCTCCTCGGTCCGGGCCGTGTGGCGGAGCGGATGCCCGGCCCGGCCCCTGCCCGCTCAGCCCCTGTGCCCCTGCGGTCCCCCGGGGTGGCGCGGTGTCCCTCCTCGGGCGTCGGTGGTTTCTCCTCAGGCGTCGGGGCCGGGGCGCCATCGGTCCCCGGCCCCGGGGGACAAGCCCGTGTTCAGGCGGCCCGGACGGCGACCTCGTCATGCGGCTGCCCGCCGAGCACCACCTTGAGGGCGCCGGTGTCGGCGGCCCGGGAGAAGACGTCGTACGCCTCCTCCATGTGGTCCAGCGGGAAGGTGTGGGTGACCAGCTGTGCGGTGGGCAGGCTGCCGGCGGCGGCCATGCGCAGCAGGGTGGGTGTGGAACGGGTGTCCACCAGGCCGGTCGTGATGGTCACGTTCTTGATCCACAGGTCTTCGAGGTGGAGCGTGGCGGGTTTGCCGTGGACGCCGACGTTGGCGACGTGACCGCCGGGGCGCACCGTGCGCGTGCACAGTTCGAAGCTCTCCGGTTCGCCGACCGCCTCGATGACCACGTCCGCGCCGAGCCCGTCGGTGAGGTCGGCGATCAACTGCTCCGGTTCCTCACGGGCGTCGGCCACGGCGTCCGCGCCGAGCCGCCGGGCGGCCTCGAGCCGGGACGCGGCCGGGTCGACGGCGACGATCCGCTCGGGCGTGAACAGGCGCGCGGTGGCGATCGCCGCGAGGCCGATCGGACCGGCGCCGACGACGGCCACGGTGTCGCCCGGGCGTACCCGCCCGTTGAGGACGCCCACCTCGTACGACGTGGGAAAGATGTCCGCGAGCAGGACGGCGTCGTTGCTCTCCACCGCGCCGGGCAGCGCGTGCACGGACAGGTCGGCGTACGGGACGCGCACGAACTCGGCCTGGGTGCCGTCGATCAGGTGGCCGAGGATCCAGCCCCCGCCGCCCCGGCACTGGCCGTAGGCGGCCTCACGGCAGAAGCGGCAGCGGCCGCAGGCACTGATGCAGGAGACCAGCACCCGGTCGCCCGGACGCACGGTCCGGACGTCGCTGCCGACCTCCATGATCTCGCCCACGGCTTCGTGGCCCAGGACCGTGCCCGGGCGCACCTCGGGGACGTCGCCCTTGAGGATGTGCAGGTCCGTGCCGCAGATGGTGACGGCGCCGACCCGCACGATGGCGTCGGTGGGTTCCTTGACGGCGGGGTCCGGGACGTCCTCCCAGGCGGACTGTCCGGGGCCGTGGAAGACGAAGCCTTTCATGACGCTCCTCACCAGCCTTGGCTCGCATGTCCGGGTTGCTCCACAGGTCCAGTTTCTCCGGTATTCGCCGGCTCCGCTCGGGCCGTCCGGCCCACCCCTCTCTCCGGCCGACCCCGCCGGCCGGACGGGCCCGCACGGTCGGCCGGAACGGGCCCGCACGGTCGTCGGCGGGGGCCTCGGGAGCGGTGCGCTCCTGGTGCGCCCTGCATCGCGGCCGACCGTCCGGCCGCCGACGTCAGGGTGCCTGGGTGAAGCCTCCGACGATCGCTCCGTAGCCGATGTGGGCGAGCAGCGTGACCACCGGGGTGCCGGGGCCGTAGTTGCGCATCAGGAAGCCGGGGGGCTCCAGCAGCGCCACCTGGGGGGCGCTGGTCAGGGGGCTGCCCATGCGCGGGTGGACGAGGGGCAGCAGGACGTTGACCAGTGCGGTGCCGGCGAACAGGCCGTGGGCGAGTCCGAACAGGGCGCCCCGCCACCAGCCCGCGGCGTCGATGGCGGTGAAGACGGCGAAGTAGACGAACGCGAAGATCTGGCCGTTGAGGAAGTGCATCAGGTAGCCGATGGCCTTGGCGCGGGTGCGGTTGACGGTCACCGCCGTGCCGAGGAGGAACGGCAGGTCCATGCGGGTCAGTCGCAGCTCGCCGGCGGCGCGCAGCGCGGTCGTCAGCGCCAGTGTGCCGACGAACGCTCCCGCGGCGGTTCCCCAGGCGCTCAGCATGTAGCGCCCCTGCTCGCGTCGGTGATGGCGCAGGCGGCGCTGATCAGTGCCAGGTGGCTGAGGCCCTGGGGCAGGTTGCCCAGGAAGGCACCGGTGGCGGGGTCGATCTCCTCGCTGTAGAGGCCGACGTCGTTGGCCAGGCCGACCAGCTCGTCCATGAGCTCGATGGCCTGGGCGGGGCGGCCGGCGCGGGCGAGGGACTCGGCGAGCCAGAAGGAGCAGGCGAGGAAGGCGCCTTCGCCGCCGGCGAGGCCGTCCTCGCCCGAGTACCGGTCGACGTGGGGGCCGTGTCGCAGATGCCGGTCCAGGGTGTCGATGGTGGCCTGCATGCGGTGACCGCCGCCGTATCCGTGGAGGTGGCCCACCAGGACGGCGGCGTCCAGGTCGTCACCGTCGGCGGCGCGCACATAGCTGTGGCGCCGGTGCGAGAAGCAGCGGGTCTCGACGAAGTCGGCGATCTCTTCGCGTGCGCCGTGCCAGCGATCGAGATGCCGGTCGGGGATCAGGCCGCGTTCGGCGAGGTCGGCGGCGCGGTCGAGGGCGACCCAGCACATCATCTTCGACTGGGTGAAGTGCCGGGGCCGGCTGCGGACCTCCCAGATGCCCGAGTCCGGCTGCTGCCAGGCCGTGCAGACGAGGTCGGCCAGCTCGGCGAGCCGACGTGCGACGTCCGCGTCGAGACGACCGGTGGCCCGCGCGTACTGCCAGGCCGTCTGCATCAGCTCCCCGTAGGTGTCCAGCTGGACCTGCGCGGCCGCGGCGTTGCCGACGCGGACCGGCCCGGAGCCGCGGTAGCCCTCCCAGGGGAGGGTCTTCTCCGGGGCGCGGTGCCCGCCGTCCAGCCGGTACAGCACGTTCAGGGCCGGGTGGGTGAGCTGGGAGGCGTGCATCAGCCACCAGAAGTAGGCGTGCGCCTCCGCCGGACAGCCCAGCCGCAGGAATGCGGCCAGGGTGAAGGCGGAGTCGCGCACCCAGGAGAAGCGGTAGTCCCAGTTGCGCTCGCCGCCGATCTCCTCCGGCAGCGACGTCGTCGCCGCGGCCGCGACCGCACCGGAAGGGGCGTGGACCAGCAGTTTCAGCAACAGCAGGCTGCGCATCACCGCCTCGTGCCACCGCCCCGCGTACAGGCGGTCGTGCGCCCAGCTCCGCCAGGCGGCACACGTGGCGTCCAGGCGCGCCTCGCACTCCGGGCGGGTCGGCAGGACGAGGGGTTCCTGATGGGCGAACGGCATGGCGATCAGCGCCCGCCGGCCCTGGCCGAGTGCGAAGCGGGCGCTGATCGTCGCGTTGTCGCACTCGGGCTCCCCGGCGTCCCACGCGCAGACCGCGAGCGCGTCCCTTCCGGCTGTCGCCACCGGGACACCCGCGCGCAGGGCGATCCGGGTGCGGCGAGTGCCGTAGCCGAAGCGAGGGGTGACGCTCCACCGGAGTGGCACGGTTCCCCCCAGCCCCTCCACGCGTCGCAGCAGCTCGCGCATCGGCGCCAGGGCCGTGTCGTCGTACAGGGTGAGGGCGTCGGTGACCCGTACCGTGCCTGTGCCGGTGCGGAAGGTCGTCTCCAGGACGTTGGTACCGGGCAGGTAGCGGCGCTCCACCCGGTAGGGCACGGACGGTTCGAGCGCGCACCGGCCACCGCGGGCCGCGTCCAGCACGGCGCCGAACACGGCGGGCGAGTCCAGGTCGGGATGGCCCAGCCAGTCCACCGACCCGTCCCGCGCGACCAGGGCGGCGGTTCGGCCGTCGCCGAGGACCGCGTACGCCCGCAGCGGGGCGTAGCCGCCGGTGCGGAAGCCTTCGGTCGAGGGGACCGGACCGCTCCCTGTCTCCGAGGAACCCCCGATGGTTCCCATCACTCCACCATCCCATCCGCTCCGGTGTGCCGCCCGCACACCAGGGGCGGCGCGGCCGCCGGCCGGGGAGAGTGGGGCGCCGGCAAGGCGGGTGAGCGTGCGGATCTCACCCGCCTCGTCGGCGCCGCCGGTCCCGGGGGTGGCCCGTGCCCGCCGCGGCGGCGGTCAGCGCCGCTGCGGCGTGCCGCGGTAGCGCTGGGCGAGCCGGGCCAGTGCCACCGCGCCGAGGAGGAGACCGAAGTCGCGCAGCGCGATGTCGTAGTGGCCGGGGACGGTCAGCAGGTTGACGATGATGCCCGCCAGCCATCCGGCGACCAGCCAGCCGCCGAAGCGGGGGGCGAGGGCGACGACGAGGCCGGCGACGATCTCGACGACACCCACGGCGTACATGGCCGCCTGGGCGCTGCCGGGTACGACGTCGTCGATCCACGGCGCGAGGTAGGTGGGCCAGTCCACGAGCAGGTTGGCGAACTTGTCCAGCCCGAAGAGGATCGGCGCCACCGTGAACCCGGTGCGCAGGATGGCGAACGCCTGGTAGCCGGGGTCGGCGAGCGCGGCCCGCCGGGAGGTGGTGGACGGGATGGTGGTGGTTGCGGACGACATGACGCGCTTCCTTCTATCGGCAACTCTCACTGACAATAGAAGCGCGCCTCCTCTCTTTAGTCAATGGCCGTGGGTTTTACACTGGTGTCGTGAACCGCCCGAAGGAAGCACCCGACCCCGACGTCTCCGCCGTCGCCGCGCTCGACGAGCCGACCCGCCGCAGGCTCTACGACCATGTCGTGCGCCAGCCCGGACCGGTCAGTCGCGACGAAGCCGCCGAGGCCCTGGGCCTGGCTCGCAAGACAGCGGCGTTCCACCTGGACCGCCTGGCGGACGAAGCACTGCTCGACGTCGTCTACGAGCGGCGCAGTGGCCGCACCGGACCGGGAGCGGGCAGGCCGGCCAAGCTCTACAGACGCTCCGCCACGCAGGTCAGCGTCAGCCTGCCCGAGCGGCACTACGAGCTGGCCGGCCGGCTCCTCGCCCGGGCGCTGGAGGAATCCGAAGCCACCGGCGAACCCGTCCGCGCCGTCCTGCACCGAAAGGCCCACGACCTCGGCGCCCAGCTGGGCGCCGAGGGACACACGAGCCTGTTCGCCCTGCTGGAAGGCAACGGTTTCGAGCCCCGCCACGACGGTGCCGCCCTGGTGCTGGCCAACTGCCCCTTCCATGCGCTCGCCCGCGAACACACGCAGACGGTGTGCGGCATGAACCTCCATTTGCTCCGCGGCGTCCTGGAAGGGCTCGACGAGAGCGGCTTCCGGGCATGTCTGTCACCCGGTCCCGGCCGCTGCTGCGTCCGCCTCGAACCGGCCTCCTCCGCACCCGCCCCCGCGATCTCCTGAAAGGGCTCCCCACCGGGCAGCCGCTTGTCCCCGTTCGGTGGGACACCGGAAGCGCCGTCGACGGCCCGTTCTGCGGAGCCGCCGCGCTTCGACTTCGACGGCTGGACCACGGGGAGCGGCTCCGGCGCTCCCCGGCAGCCCAGGGGGATCAGGGCCGGGCAGCCCATGGAATCAGGGCCGGTCGGCCCTGCTCGCGCGCTCCGCGCTCGAGGACGACGGGGGAATGTTCCACAACGACGGCATTCGCGCACTCGACCGGCAGGAGTGCCTCCGCCTGCTCGCCGAGGTGCCGGTCGGCCGCGTGGTGTACACCCGGCAGGCACTGCCCGCGGTGCTCCCCGTCAGCTTCGTTTCCCGCAGGCACCCCACGTCACGGTCACACCGGAAGCGTGCCGGCACGGCCGGCCGACGTGGCGTGGCCGGTGGGCCGGAGGCGCTCGATACGGTCCAGGTCGCCGGCGAGGAGGTCGCGGTGACTGATGGTGAAGTCGCCGTTGACCAGGGCTTGTCCCCGGCCGTGGTAGCGGCCCATGACGCGGGCGGGGAGGAACCTGCGCAGGCTGTGGCGCATGGCTCCCCTCGTCACACGCTGAGCGTGCGGGCCCCCGGAGAACCGTCGTCGGGCCGCTGACCAGCGCCGTGGCCCCGGCGGCGATGGTCGGGGGGCCCGTCTCCCGCTGCCGTCACATCTGAGCGCTTCGCATCTTTCTGTAACCGTTCCTGTCCGGACCGTTGACACCTCGCACACTCCCTCCTAATCTCGCGCCAACTTTCCGCACATGCGACGAAATTTCGAACAACGAAAGGCAGTGCCCTGCGCATCACCGGATTCAGCACACCCGTGACCGGAATGCCGGGGCGCAGCCTGACGCACGGAGAGGTGCACATCGTCGGAGCGGTCGCGGGAGTCGGCGAGGGCCGGCCGCCGGGCCGCGCTGACGCGCTGGTCCCCGGCGTGCCGGTCACGGTGGCGGCGCCTGGGCATCCGCCGAGGCGATGCGCCGGCCGAGCCGACCCCGGCCGTCTCAGCGCGACCCGCCGCCGGATGTTCACCTGTTCCGGACCATGTGCGCCCAGGCCTCCGACGACCTCGGCCGCCATGTGCGGACCGCCCAGGTCGCCGAGCTGATCCGCCCCGGCGTCCCGCCGACCTGACACCCCGGTCGGTGCAGGGCGCCCGGGGAACCACCCGTACGGCTACGGGCCTTCGGACCTGACTCGGCCACCGACAGCAGCCGTACCGCGCGTCGGACTCCCCCGCGGCGCCTGCTCTCCCGAACGCCCGGCACGCCCGACCGCTTCCGCACCGACGTGTGAGGGGCCGTCGCCCCCTCAACGAGACACACACAAGGAACCCCCACCATGTTCAACCGAAGAGCCGCCCTCGCCGCAGCCGCCTCCCTCGCTCTCACCTTGTCCGCCTGCGGCGGCGAGACCACCAAGGCCGGCTCCGCAGGCGGCACCATCGGCATCGCCATGCCGACCCAGGCCTCCGAGCGCTGGCTCACCGACGGCAAGAGCGTCGTCGAGGACCTGCAGGCCAAGGGATACAAGACGAAGCTGGTCTACGGCGAGGACGACCCGAAGACCCAGGTCTCACAGATCGAGAACCTGATCAAGGAGGGCGTCTCCGCGCTGATCATCGCGGCCATCGACAACAAGTCGATGAACAACGTGCTCCAACAGGCGGCCGACGCGGACATCCCGGTGATCTCCTACGACCGGCTCATCCTCGGCACCAAGAACGTCGACTACTACGTCTCCTTCGACAACGAGATGGTGGGCCTGGTCCAGGCCGACTACATCATCGACAAGCTCGGCCTCGAGAAGGGCAAGGGCCCGTTCAACATCGAGCTGTTCGCCGGCTCCCCGGACGACAACAACACGAAGTACTTCTTCGACGGCTCGATGCAACTCCTGCAGCCCTACCTGGACAGCAAGCAGTTGGTCGTCCGGTCCGGCCAGCTCAAACTCGAGCAGGTCACCACCCTGCGCTGGGACGGGCCCACGGCCAAGAAGCGCATGAGCTCCCTCCTGGCCGAGTCGTACGAGAGCCGGAAGGTCGACGCGGTCCTGTCGCCGTACGACGGCATCTCCCTCGGCGTCCTGGCCGCGCTGAAGGCCGACGGCTACGGCTCCGACGGCAAGCCCATTCCGGTCATCACCGGTCAGGACGCCGAACTCCCGTCGATCAGGTCGATCATCGCCGGCCAGCAGTCGCAGACCGTCTACAAGGACGTCCGCCAGCTCGCCGGGGTCGCCGCCGACATGGTCCACGACATACTCAACGACAGAAGGCCGCGGGTGAACAACAGGACGGACTACGACAACGGCGTCAAGACCGTCCCCGCCTACCTGCTGCAGCCGGTGAGCATCGACAAGACCAACTACGACGTGCTGGTCCAGGACGACTACTACACCGAAGAGGAACTCGAGTAGCCGCACGGTCCGACCGCGGACGCCCAAGACCCGCCACCGGCGACCGCCGTACGCTCCTCACCCGTTCCGCGGTGCGGGCTCCGGTGTGCCGCGCCCCGGAGGGGTACCGGCCGGCGCGGCCGATCGGGAACGCGACTCCGGAGGGAGGGCTGGCACTCCGGGACGGCCTTCCTGCATGCCCCGCCGTCGTCACCGAGCGGCACGTGGACGTCGGCGAGGCGGCGCCGCGGATCGGCGTGCACCCCGTCTCCGGCCAGGATCGTGTCGTACGACGGGCCGGGGCGGGGAAGTCCGGCGATCAGCCGCGCGCGGCCACGTACAGGCTCTGGGTGCCGCGACCGAGCGGGCCCTTCTCGTCGTGCAGAGCGGACTCGGCGAGGCCGATGCCGGCGCCGTCCACCATCGTCCGGGCGTCCAGGCAGACCCACTCGGCCACGGGGTGGCGGTGCAGGCTCACCGTCAGGTCGGTGTTGACGAAGACGAAACGGCGGAAGTCCAGCGCGGCACTGACGCCGTTGCCCGAGTCGGCAGCCGTCAGCACCCTGCTCAACGGCGCGATCGCCTCACCCGCGACCAGGGGGACCCGCATGCGCATCCACGCCGTGGCCGGACCGGGCTCGAGGAAGGAACCCGCGGCGAAGCGCACGTCCATGGCGGTGTGGTAGCCGCGCTCCCACGGGACCGGGAAGAACGCCTCCGAGGACGCGGACGCGGGCCCGGGCACCTGCCGGCGGGGCGACACCTCGGGTACCGAGTCAGGTGCCGTCTTCAACAGCAACACCGTCGCCCGCATCACCTCCTCGCCGCCGTCGGGTGTCAGAGCGGCCTCGACGAGCTCGGTGCTGCGACCGGCGCGCAGCACGCGCGTGGCCACGGTCAGCGGCCTGATCGGAACCCGGCGCATGATCTCGTAGGTCAGCCGGGCGATCCTCAGGTCGGGCCGGGCGCCCGGCCGTTGCTCGACGGCCAGCCCGAGCAGCGCGGCGGGCGGGCCGGCGTGCTGGGAGTCGGCGTCCCACGGCCCCCTGGTGCAGTCGGTGGGCAGGAACCGGCCGTCGTCCTCCCTCTCGTAGAAGGCCTCGGCCCGCGACACCGGCATGGCGTCTCCTCCCTGTCCACGCGCCTGACCACGCGCCTGTCCGGCCTGTCCCCGAACGGGTCTCGCACGGTCCGCCCCCCATGCTACTAAGCGCTTGCTCAGCATGTTCCTCGGCGCGACCGCGTCAACCCCCGGACTCGCCGACGCCGGCGGAGCGCCCCGACCGTCGGTCCGGCTTCAGTGCTCCGAACAAAAAGGGAGCCCGGCTCGCGGCGTCCCTTCCCGGTCGGAGCCCTCAGTCCCGCGGCCGGTGCTGACCGGGGATGACGGTCTCTCCCCGGATCACTCGCGGCGCGGCGGAGTGGTCCTGCCGGCCCGTCGCCTTCCTCCCGGCCTTCACGGCTCCGGCCTCGGCCTTGAGGATGCGGGCCGACTTGCCGGCCGTCCGAGCCAGCTCCGGCCCCTTCTTGGCGGCGATCACGGCTATGACGACGATGAGAACGATCGCGAGCTCGCTCAGTCCGAACACTGCGTCCCTCTTCGGTGGTGCGGTCCGGGCCCGCGGCACGGACCCCGCACAGAATCTACAGTAATGTAGAACTTCTCGGGAGTGGCTCCCCCGCCGCGCTCACGATGAACCGCACGTGACGTGGGCGGCAACAGAAGAGAGGCAGGACGTGACGGATCAGCGGCGGCGCTCCCGGCGGCGGGGGCAGGGCGAGCTGGAGGCCCAGGTCCTGTCGGCGCTGCGGGAGGCGGAGGGCCCGGCGACGGCCGGATGGGTGCGGGAGCGGCTCGGCGAGGGGCTCGCCTACACGACCGTGGTCACGATCCTGACCCGGCTGCTGGCCAAGGGCGCCGTCACCCGGGAGCGGACGGGCAGATCGTTCGCCTGGACGCCGACGGCGGACGAGGCGGGGCTCGCCGCCCGCAGGATGCGCAGGTTGCTGGACGGCGAGAGTGACCGCGAGGCGGTGCTGGCGAGCTTCGTCACGGGTCTGGACGCGGACGACGAGCGCCTGTTGCGCGACCTGTTGGGCGGCGCGAAGGGCGAGGCCTCAGGCGACGAAGAGCCGGGCGAAGGGGAAAACTGAAGCCTCATGGGGGAAGACTGAAGCCTCCGATGAGGCCGGGAACAAGGTTCCGGTCGGCGTCGTTGTCCGGGTACACATCCAGAAGAGGAGTTCCTACTTGTCCGCCAGATCGACGGACCCCTCGGGGCACAGTCCCCGACCGCCCCGCCAGACGGTTCCTGAGCACGGCACGCGGCGTGGTGGTGTTCGATGAGTGCCGTGCAGGCCTGGCTGGGCGTGCTGGCCGTGTTCGTGCTGACCGCCGGCACCGGCTACTTCGTCGCCCAGGAGTTCGCGTACGTCTCCGCCGACCGGCTCGCCCTCGCCCGTGAGGCGGAGGCGGGCGACCGCAGGGCCGCCCGCGCCCTGAAGGTGCTCGAGCGCCTGTCGTTCATGCTCTCGGGCGCCCAGCTCGGCATCACCGTCACCGGCCTGGTCGTCGGCTTCGTCGCCGAGCCGTCGGCGTCCGCGCTGCTGGGCCCGGCCCTGTCCGGCCTCGGCATCCCGGACGCGGCGGTGAGCGGCATCTCCGTCGTCCTCGGCTTCGTGCTGGCCACGGTCGTCCAGATGGTGCTGGGCGAGCTGGCCCCGAAGAACCTCGCCATCGCCGTCCCGGAACGGCTGGCGAAGTCGCTGGCCGCCTCCACGCTGGCGTACCTGAAGGTCGTCGGCCCCCTCGTGCGCGTCTTCGACGGCGCGGCGAACAGGCTGCTCCGCAAGGTCGGCATCGAACCCGTGGAGGAACTGCACCACGGTGCCACCCTGGAGGAGCTGGGGCACCTGATCGGCGAGTCCCACGAGCAGGGCCACCTGCCGCGCGAGACCGCCGACCTGCTCGACCACGCCCTGGAGTTCTCCGACCGGACGCTCGACGAGGTGATGGTGCCGCGCGCCGACGCGGTCTTCGTCCGCCAGGACGCCACCGCCGCCGAGGCCGTCGACCTGATCGCCAAGCACGGCCACTCCAACTACCCCGTCCTCGGCGACCACCCGGACGACATCGTCGGCGTGGTCAGCGTGCGGGAACTGGTGGCTCTGCCGGCCGAGCGGCACGCCGACACCGCCGGTGCCGTGGCCCGCCGGCCGCTGCTGCTGCCCGACACCCTGCCGCTGCCGGACGCGGTGGAGCAGATGCGGAAGCGCGACGACGAGTTCGCCGTCGTCCTCGACGAACACGGCGGTGTGGCCGGCATCGTCACCTACGAGGACATCGCCGAAGAGCTCGTGGGCGACATCGCCGACGAGTCGGACACCGTCACCGAACTCGCGGTCGCGGACGGCGACGGCTGGCTGGTGGACGCCGGGCGCCGTCTGGACGAGGTCGCCGAGGCGACCGGCGTGAAGCTGCCCGAGGAAGAGGACTACGACACCGTGGCCGGCCTGATCATCGACCGGCTGGGCCGCTTCCCCGCCATCGGGGACCGGGTCGCGGTCGCGCTGCCCGACGGCGGCAGCGCGGTGATCGACGTGCGCGCGCTCGACCGCCACGTGCCCGAGCGGGTGCGCATGCACCGAGTGGTGGAGGAGCAGGCATGAGTTTCCCGATGGCGCTGTGCGTCACCCTGCTGCTCCTGATCGGCAGCGGCTTCTTCGTCGCCGCCGAGTTCGCGCTCGTCGCCGCCAAGCGGCACCGGCTGGAGAAGGCGGCGGCCGAGGGGCGGAGCGGGGCCGGCGCGGCACTGGCCGGCATGCGCGAACTGTCGCTGATGCTGGCCGGCGCCCAGTTGGGCATCACCGTGTGCACGCTGGGGCTGGGTTCGGTGTCCAAGCCGGCGATCTCGCACGAACTCGACCCGCTGCTGCACGGGCTGGGCCTGCCCGGCGCGGTCAGCTACGGCGTGGCGTTCGCCGTCGCGATGATCGTGGTCGTGTTCCTGCACATGGTGGTCGGCGAGATGGCGCCCAAGTCGTGGGCCATCGCCCATCCGGAGCGCTCCGCGATGCTGCTCTCGCCGCCCTTCCGCGCGGTGGTGAGGGCCGTACGCCCGCTGATCTCGGTGCTGAACCGGATGAGCAACGCCCTGGTACGGCTGTGCCGGGTCGCTCCGCGAGACGAGCTGGCCGCGGTCCACAACCGCGAGCAGCTCGCCCATCTGGTCACGGAGTCCGAGCGGCTCGGCCTGATCAGCGAGACGGACTCGGAGCTGCTGACGCGTTCCCTGACCGAGCCGGAGACCCCCGTACGGGACCTGCTGGTACCCATGGCCGAGATCTCCTCGGTGGACGGCGGCGCCGACGCCGAGGAGATCCTGCGCCTGGCCGCTGCCGGCGACCTCACCCGCCTGCTGGTGCGCGAACGGGGCGCGGTCGTCGGCTCGGTGCACGCCCGCGACGCCCTGGTCGCCCGCGCCCGGGGACGGACCACCAGCGCCCGTTCCCTGGCCCGCCCGGTGCCCGAGCTGACCGAGGAGAGCACGGTCGCCGACGCGATCGAACTGCTGCGCCGCCGCCGTGCCTCGCTCGCCGTCGTCCGCGACGACTTCGGCCGGCTCACCGGGATGGTGAGCCTGGACGACCTGCTCGCCCGCTACCTGCAGCCACAGACGGTGTGAGGCCCCTGCGTCGGTCGAGCGCCCCGGTCCGGCCGGGGCGCTCGACCGCCGGGGAACGGGCGCTCGAGCGCGTCCGCGATGTCCCCGATGTCCCCGAGCCGCCATGGGCCGCTCGTGCCGGCTGTCCGGCGGTGCGCCCCCGGAGAAGGGATGGCTGCGGGACATCACGGTCGTCGACACACCCTTCGCCGGCTTCCAGCAGGCCGTGGCGTACCGGATCCGGCAGGTGCCCGGCGAGGCGGGTGAGGCGGTCGACCGGACGGCTCCCAGGGCGCTGCTCATCCCGCCGGGCTTTCCCGACTTCATGTCCCGGACCCGGGTGGCCGCGCCGGGTCCGGTCAGACTGGAGGGCCGGGCCTGGTCGGGACACGTTCTGCCCCGACCCCGCCGACGCCGGGTGACCGCACCGGGCGCGGCGGCCCGGGCCGCGGCGGACCGGGCCTCGCCGTCAGCTGCGGGCGAGTTCGGCCGCGCCGAACGACACGTCGAAGCGGTCGCACCAGATGGTCAGGCTACGGTAGTCCGACGGATTCACGTCGCCGGGGACAGCGTAGTTCTGGCTCCCCTTGTTCCCTTTGAGCTTGCCGAGGCTGACGTACGCGCCGTCGTCGAAGACGTGCCATCCGGCCGTCCCCCGCTTCACCGGCGCGTCGGTCAGCCAGACCCGCAGGTCCGGTCCGTTGCTGGTGTCGAGGTTCTCCAGCCGGACGACGTGGGACCCGTCGGCCAGCCGGACGAGCTTCACCGTGCCCGACGTGGCGTGCTCGTGGCTGATCAGCTCGCCACTCGCCAGCGTCTGCGGCGCGGGGGCCGGGGAGGGCGGCGCGGCGGACGCGTCCGGGCGTGCCGCGGCCGGAGGAGCCGCGGGCGCCACGACGCCGGGCAGGGCCTCGTGGACGGTCTCGTCCTGCCACAGTTTCCACGGCTGGAACCAGTACAGGCCGAAGCCCACACCGGTCGCCGCCACCCCCACCACGACGGCCAACGGTCCGGTCAGTTTCGTCCGTACGCGTCCCATCCTCGCCCGCCTCCTGAGTTCGACTGTCGCTCCCCATTCAACGGGTCCGGGCGGCCCTCGGGCCCCCGCGGCTGATGACGGAATCCTTACGGAGCTCTCAGGGGTCCTTGCACGGTGCCCGCCCGGGCCGCACGCCCTGATCAGGCGCTCACAGTGCAAGGACCCCTCAGCGGTGCTCGGGGTTGTCCGCCCCGGGCCGGCAGCCGGCGTCCCACTCCGTGCGCCGGTTGCCGTGGGCCGGAACGCCTCCGGCACGTTTGAGCAGGGCGGCCAGATGCATCAGGTTCCAGGTCATGAAGCTGGTGTTGCGGTTGGTGAAGTCGTTCTCCGGGCCACCGGAGCCGGGGTCCAGGTAGGAGGGGCCGGGCCCGGCCGCGCCGATCCAGCCCGCGTCCGCCTGCGGAGGGATGGTGTAGCCGAGGTGCTGGAGGCTGTAGAGGAGGTTCATGGCGCAGTGCTTGACACCGTCCTCGTTGCCGGTGATCAGGCATCCGCCGACACGTCCGTAGTAGGCGTACTGCCCCTGGGGGTTGAGCAGGCTGGAGCAGCTGTACAGGCGCTCGACGACCTTCTTGGTGACCGAGCTGTTGTCGCCCAGCCAGACGGGCCCGGCCAGGACGAGGATGTCCGCGGCCATGACCTGCTCGTACAGCGTGGGCCAGGCGTCCGTCGCGAAGCCGTGTTCGGTCATGTCCGGGTAGACGCCGGGAGCGATGTCCTCGTCGACCGCGCGGACGAGTTCCGTGGTCACCCCGCAGGTGTCCATGATCGCCCGGCTCTTGTCGATGAGTCCCTGGGTGTGGCTGAGCTGTGGGGAGGGCTTGAGCGTGCAGTTGACGAACAGGGCGCGCAGGTCGTCGAAGCGGTGGACGTCCTCGGTGGACGGGGTGGACGGTGCTGCCATGGTGGGCTCCGGGGAGGGGGGCGGAAGAGACAACGGTCGGTGCCGCTGGCAGCGTCTCGCGGAAGGCACGTGTGGTCCCGCTGCGACGCACCGGCCACACGGTGGGTTGCGGGGCCCTGCGATGCCGTGTCGTGCGCCGCGGTCAGGTCGGCGCGTGTCTTACGAAGTCGTGACGTGGCGGGCTCGGTCCGGCTGCGGGCGGGTGCGCGGCTCTAGCGTGAGCGCATGCGTGTACTGGTCACCGGCGGTGCCGGGTTCATCGGATCCCAGGTCGTGGAGTCGCTCCGGGAGCGCGGGCACGAGCCCGTCGTGTTCGACGTGCGGGACGACCCGGGCGCGGACGTGCGGGACGGGGCGGCCGTGACGCGGGCCCTGTCGGGTGTGGACGCGGTGTGCCACCAGGCGGCGAGGGTCGGGCTGGGGAGCGGTTTCGCCGACGCGGCGGAGTACGTCTCCTGCAACGACCTGGGCACCGCCGTGCTGCTCACGGCCATGGCGGACGAGGGCGTACGGCGGCTGGTCATGGCCGGGTCGATGGTGGTCTACGGCGAGGGGCGGTACGTCTGCGGACGGCACGGGGTGGTGCGGCCGGGCCCCCGGTCCGTCGCCGACCTCTCGGCCGGGCGTTTCGAGCCGCGGTGCCCGCAGTGCGGTCAGCAGTTGGCGGCGGGGACGGTCGCCGAGGACGCGCCGGTGGACCCGCGCAACGTGTACGCCACCACCAAGCTCGCCCAGGAACACCTGGCCGCCGCGTGGGCACGGTCGACGGACGGGACGGCGGTGTCGTTGCGCTATCACAACGTGTACGGGCCGGGCATGCCGCGCGACACGCCCTACGCGGGCGTCGCGTCGTTCTTCCGGTCCGCGCTGGCCCGGGGTGAGGCGCCGCGCGTGTACGAGGACGGTGGGCAGCGGCGGGACTTCGTGCACGTACGGGACGTGGCGGCGGCCAACGTCGTCGCCCTGGAAGCGGACGCGGCCGCCGGCGTGCTCACCGCGTACAACACCGGGAGCGGCGAGCCGCACACCGTGGGAGAGATGGCGTGGGCGCTGGCCGCGGCGTACGGCGGGCCCGAACCGGTCGTGACCGGGGAGTACCGGCTCGGGGACGTACGGCACATCACGGCGGACTCCTCCCGGCTGCGCTCTGAGCTCGGGTGGAAACCGGAGACCGGGTTCGCCGAGGGCGTGCGGGAGTTCGCGCGGGCCGGGATGCGCGAGGCTTACTGATCGTTTCAGAATGAGGCTCGTAGGCGGCGCAGACAGATGAGGCTGCAGGCTAGTTCGAGCAGACCCTGGTGAAGATCGGCGCGTCGCTCGTAGCGGATGCGGAGTCGCTTGAACTGGTGCAGCCAGGCGAACGCGCGCTCGACCACCCAGCGGACCTTGCCCAGTCCAGAGCCGTGGGCGACGCCGCGTCGGGCGATCATGGGTTTGATGCCGCGCTTGCACAACAGGCGGCGGTACTTGTCGAAGTCGTAGCCCCGGTCCGCGTACAGGCGCCGGGGCTTGCGGCGGGGCCGTCCTCGCAGGCCCCGGATCGGTGGGACCGACTCCAGCAGCGGCATGAGCTGGGTGACGTCATGGCGGTTGCCGCCGGTGAGTGTGACGGCGAGTGGGGTCCCGTGGCGGTCGACGATCAGATGGTGCTTGGAGCCGGCACGAGCGCGGTCGACGGGTGATGGGCCGACGTGGCCCCCCCTTTGAGGGCCCGGACGTGCGACCCGTCCACGGCACAGTCGTCCAGGTCCAGCAGGTCGGTGCTCCGCAACTCGGCCAGTAGAGCCGCGTGCAGACGCGGCCAGACGCCGGCCTCGGTCCAGTCCCGCAGTCGGCGCCACGCCGTCACCCCGGAACAGCCCACAGTCTCCATCGGGACATCGCGCCATGCGACACCAGTCCGCAGCACGTACAAGACGCCAGCGAGGGCCACCCGGTCGGGAACACGCAGTCGCCCGGGATAGCGGTAACTGCGCTCGGGAGCACGCGGCAACAGCGGAGCCACGCGCTCCCACAGGTCGTCTGGAACAAGATCAGCACGCACCCGGACACCCTGCCCACCGTGACCGCCAAGGCAAGACCCGCAGCTCGACTTCGTCTCGGGAGGCGTCTGGTGGTGAGTTGGCGGGGTGCGAACCGGATCAGCTCAGTTGTGGTGGGACCCAGGCGTGGTGCCGAAGGATCATGTGCGTTGCGGCGCGGGAGGGTGTCAGCCGCATCGCCGTGTTCCGCAGGGCGACGGCCAGCGGGTGGGAGAGCTGCTGGCCCATCCGCCCGGCCTGCCGGGCGGCCCGCGCGACGGCCTGGCTGCGCGGTCGGCGCTCGGCGTCGTAGCGAGCGAGCGCGGCCTTCACGGTGGCCTCGGTGGCCAGCGCGGCGGCCAGAGTGACCGCGTCCTCCAGCGCCTGGCAGGCACCCTGTCCGAGATTGGGGGTCATCGCGTGTGCCGCGTCGCCGAGCAGCGCGGTCCGACCGACCGTGTAGCAGGGGAGCGGTGTGCGGAGTTCGTTGACGTCGTGGTGCAGCACGGCGGCGGGCCGAGTCGCGTCGAGCAGGGCGGGGACCGGGTCGTGCCAGGTATGAAACCGTCTGCGCAGTTCGTCCAATGGGTCGGCGAACCGCGTCCCGGCAGGGAGGCTGAGGACGGCGTGCCACTCGGCCCGCCCGTCGTGGAAGGCGATGTGGCCGAACTCGGCGCCGTGCCCCCAGGTCAGCTCGAAGTCGGTGCGCAGGTCGACCGCCTGCTCGGTGATGGCACGCAGCACCGTCGAGCCGCTATAGACCGGACCGGGGTGGGCTGGGAAGAGATGGCTGCGCACTTTGCTCCAGATGCCGTCGGCCGCCACTACAAGATCGGCGTCCAGGACCGTCTCGCCGCAGCTCACTCGAACCGTCCCGGGGCCGGGCTGCTCGACCGAGTCCGCCTCGGAACCGATCAGCAGCGCCTCGGCGGGCAGACATTCGCGAAGCAGTCGGTGCAAGGTGGAGCGGGGGATGCCCATGATCGGTGTGCCCACCGCCTTCTCCAGCGCCGAGCCGTCCATCCGGGCCAGCCAACCGCCCTGCGGTGTGCGAGTGCCGCCGTTGTACTGGCCTCGCGAGGCATCCCGTACCGCGTCGCCGACGCCGAGTTCGTCCAGTGCCCGCAGGCCGTTGGCGGCCAGTGAGATGCCCGCCCCCGCGTCCTCGGGCATGGAGGCACGCTCGATGACTGTTACTTCCCATCCGATGCGGCGCAGTCCGATCGCGGCGGCCAGCCCGCCGATGCCCCCTCCGACCACCACTGCCGTGTTGCCCATGCCGAAGCCCCCACCCTTCTACAGCTGTAGAAGGGTGACTCTATCTGAGGCTCTACAGGTGTAGAAAGGAGCCATGGTTTCGGATCGGCGCACCCTCCTCGCGGACGCGGCTCTCGACGTACTTGCCGACGAAGGAGTCCGCGGCCTGACTCACCGTGCCGTCGACCGCAAAGCGGCCATGCCGCCCGGCACCACGTCGGCGTACTTCCGCACCCGGGCCGCGCTGCTCACCGGTCTGGTCACACGCCTGGTCCAACTCGACCAGGCAGAACTGCAAACGATGGCCGAAGAACTGCCACCTCTGCGCACCGCCGAGGAACTGGTGGACGGCATGGTGCTGCTCGCCCGACAGCGACTCACCGGCGAGGGCCGCCGCCGCTCGCTGGCTCGCTACGCGTGTGCCGTCGAGAGCGTGCGTGACCGTGAGCTGCGCGAGATCCTCGTACCCCGCGACAACGCCGGCCGTGATGCTGTCCGGCTGTTCCTCGCCGCGCACGGCGTGACGGACGTCGAGAATCGCAGTCACATCCTGCTGACCTGCATCGACGGACTGGTCTTCGACCGGCTGGTGAGCGGCGGCGAAGTACCGCGCGAGGCCCTCGAAGGCCTGGTCGCCGCCGCCCTACGTTAGGACCCGGGCGTCCAGGGCCGCCTCGAACTGGCCTGCAGCCTCATCTGTCTCCGCCACCCACGCGCTCATTCTGAAACGATCAGTTTAGAGCTCCGAACAAAAAGGGAGGCCGATCAGCTCGCGGCGTCCCCTTCTGTGCGGAGCTCCTGGGCCCGCCGGAGACCGGTGGTTCTGCCCCCCGAGACCGGTGGTGCTGCCCGTTTCAGAAAGCGGCAGCTGGCAGCACCACCTCGAAACGGCAGCCGCCCGGGATGTTGCGGACCGTGGCGCGGCCCTGGTGGGCCTCCACGATGCCGCGGACGATGGCCAGGCCCAGGCCGGCGCCGGCGGGCGGGGTGCGGGCGTGGGTACCGCGCCAGCCGGTGTCGAAGACACGCGACAGGTCCTCCTCCGGGATGCCGCCGCAGCCGTCCGTGACGGACAGCACCACGCCGTCGGGCGAGCGTTCGGCGGCCACCATGACGGTCCCGTCGGCCGGGGTACGCCGGATCGCGTTGACCAGGAGGTTCCCCAGGACACGGCTCATCTCCCTGCCGTCGACCTCCACCGGTACCGGCTCGACACGGTCACCGACCAGCCGCACCCCGTGCTCGTGCGCCAGCGGATACACGCCGGCGAGGGCGTCGCCGACCAGGTCGTAGAGGGACATCCGGGACGGCGACAGAGCCAGGGCGCCGGCATGGATGCGGGAGAGTTCGAAGAGGTCGCCGACCATGTCGTTGAGGCGTTCGACCTCGGTGCGGATCTGCTTCAGGTAGCGGGCGGGATCGGCGGCGACGCCGTCCTCCAGCGCCTCGGACATCGCACGCAGGCCCGCGAGCGGGGTGCGCAGGTCGTGGGAGATCCAGGCGACGAGTTCCCGCCGGGAGGACTCCAGGGCGCGCTCACGGTCCCGAGATTCGGCCAGCCTGGCGCTGGTGGCGGCCAACTCCCGGCTGAGCGCGGCCAGTTCCGCGGTGGCCGGTCCGTCGGGCGCCCTGAAGTCACCTCCGTCGCCGAAGGAGCGGGCGGCGAGGGCGAGTTCCCGGCTGCGGGCGACCACCCAGCGGCCCAGCACCAGTGCGGTGGCCAGGGAGACCACGGCCGCCATCGCCACGACCGTCGTGACCACCGTCAGATCGTGGGGGGACAGGAACATCGCCTGGGCCACGGCCAGGGTGCCCGCGAGCATCGCCGTCACGGCGACGGCGGCCACCACGGTGAGCGAGGCGGTCAGCGAACGGCGGCGCAGCAGCCACAGGGTCGCAGCGCCGAGCAGTCCGGCGCCGACGGCGCCGAGGAACGCGAACAGGGCGATCAGGAGGTTGTCGCGCATGCTCATCCCCCGCCTTCGCCGACGGGGCCGGCCGGGTCGAAGCGGTATCCGACGCCCCACACCGTCTGGATCAGACGGGGCCTGGCGGGGTCGTCCTCGACCTTGTTGCGCAGCCGTCGGACGTGGACCGTGACGGTCGACAGATCGCCGAAGTCCCACCCCCACACCTCACGCATGAGGTCCTCGCGGCCGTACGCCCGCCCCGGATGACGCAGGAAGAACGCGAGGAGGTCGAACTCGCGCAGGGTGAGCGCCAGTTCGCTGCCGTCCTTGGTGGCGCGGCGGGCCGCCGGATCGACGGTGAGTCCGGCGGCGCCCAGGGATGGCGCGCCGGCGGCGGGCCGGGTGCGGCGCAGTACCGACTGCACCCTCAGCACCAGCTCCCGTGGGCTGAACGGCTTGGTGACGTAGTCGTCCGCGCCCACTTCCAGGCCCATGATCCGGTCGTCCTCGTCACCGCGGGCGGTGAGCATGACGACCGGGACGGGGCCGCGCTCACGCAGTCGCCCGCACACCTCCAGGCCGTCCATGCCGGGCAGCATCAGATCGAGGACCACCAGGTCCGGCCAGTGCGCCGCGGCGCTGACGAGTGCGGCCGGCCCGTCCGCCGCACGGTCCACCAGGTAGCCGGCGTGGTCGAGGTATCCGGAGACCACCTCCGCGACCGTGGGGTCGTCGTCGACGACGAGGACTCGGGCGGGTTCGCCCCCTCGCCGGGGGGAGGGGTCCGCCATCGGTTCGTACGGCTGATGTTCCATGCGGCCAGGCTCGCACCGCGTGCTCTCCCGCGTCGCCCTCCGGTGGTCCGCGAGCTCGGACGTCCGTGTTTCGTAAGGAGCCGCGGTCCGTTATGCCCGGTTCGCGTTCGTAGGGTGAGAGCCGTGATGACCTCTTCCGCACCCGAGGACGTCGATGTCGTCCTCCCCTGTCTGAACGAGGCCGAGGCGCTTCCCTGGGTACTCGCCCGCATTCCGCCCGGCTGGCGTGCGCTCGTCGTCGACAACGGCTCCACCGACGGCTCGGCGGACATCGCCCGGGCCCTCGGCGCCGACGTCGTCCACGAGGGCCGCCGCGGCTTCGGCGCCGCCTGCCACGCGGGGCTGACCGCCGCGACGGCCGAGATCGTGTGCTTCTGCGACTGCGACGCCTCGCTCGACCCGGCCCTGCTCGCGCCGTTCGTGCGCGACGTGCGGCTCGGCGCGGCCGACCTGGTGCTCGGGCGACGACGTCCGCAGGGCCGGGGCGCCTGGCCGGTGCACGCCCGGGTCGGCAACATCGCGCTCGCCCGGATGCTGCGCCGCCGCACCGGCCTGCGCCTGCACGACCTCGGTCCCCTGCGTGCCGCCCGCCGCGAGGCGCTGCTCGGCCTCGGCCTGACGGACCGGCGCAGCGGCTACCCCCTGCAGATGGTCGTGCGCGCCTCCGACGCGGGATGGCACGTCACGGAGCACGACGTCCCGTACCTGCCGCGGTCCGGCGCCTCGAAGGTGACGGGCACCTGGCGCGGCACCTGGCAGGCGGTGCGGGACATGCGCCACGTGCTGGCCGAGCCACCCGCGGCGACCGCGGCACAGGTGCGAGGAGGGGCCCGCCGATGACCACCCTGCTCGTCATCGCCAAGGAACCGCGGCCCGGGCGGGTGAAGACCCGCCTCACCCCGCCGTTCACACCGCGGGAGGCCGCGGCGCTGGCCGAAGCGGCCCTGGTGGACACCCTGCGGACGGTCGCGGTGACCCCGGCCCGGCGCCGTGTCCTCGTCCTCGACGGGGAGGCGGGCCCCTGGCTGCCGCCCGGCTTCGACGTCGAGGCGCAGGGTACGGGGGGTCTCGACGAGCGGCTGGCCGCCGCCTTCGCCGGCTGCGACGGCCCGGCCCTGCTGATCGGGATGGACACGCCGCAGGTGACACCGGAACTGCTCACCGTGGACTTCGACGGGTGCGACGCCTGCTTCGGTCCTGCGGAGGACGGCGGGTTCTGGGCGCTGGGGCTGGCGGAGCCGGCTCCGGAACTGCTGCGCGGGGTCCCCATGTCCACGCCCGTCACGGGTGCCGTGCAACGCGCCCGGCTCGTGGAGGCCGGCCTGCGGGTGCGCGACCTGCCGCGCCTGCGGGACGTGGACACGGCCGCCGACGCCGAGGAGGTCGCCGCCGCGGCACCGCACGGCCGCTTCGCCGCGGAACTGGCCCGACTCCGGGCGGTCGAGGGCCGATGAGCACCGCGCACGAGGTGACGGCCCGGGACGCGACGGAACCCGGCTGGTCCACCGACCCCTACGCGGACGCCCTGCGGGCCGGGCGTGGACCGCTCTTCCTGCGCCGCGGCGACGGCTGGCTGCTGCCACTGGACGTGGAGCGCTGGTGTGCGCGCGCCGATGCCGTGGACCGGCAGGTCCTGGACCGCTGCGAGGGTGCCGTGCTCGATGTGGGGTGCGGGCCGGGAAGGCTGGTCGCGGAGCTGGCCGCCCGGGGCCGCACGGCCCTCGGCATCGACGTCAGCGCGGCCGCCGTCCGGCACACGGTGCGGCGGCTGGGCGCCACTCGGCCCGAGGACGGCCTGGCCGTCGGGGACGGGCGTGCGCTGCTGCACTCCGTCTTCGACCCGCTGCCGGGCGAGGGCCGGTGGGGCACCGCCCTCCTCGTCGACGGGAACGTCGGCATCGGTGGCGACCCGTCCGCTCTGCTCGCACGGCTGGCGGAGCTGCTCGTGCCGGGCGGCCTGCTGATCGCCGAGACGGTTCCGGTGGACGTCGACGAACGCGCCGGCGTCCACCTCGTCCGCTTCCCCGGCGGCATCCCCTGTGCCGGCGCCCCGTTCCCCTGGGCCCGGCTCGGCACCGAGGCACTGCTGCGGTACGCCCGCCCGGCGGGCTGGCGCACCGTCGGTCAGTGGGCGACCGGGGGCCGCTGCTTCGTCGCCCTGCGCAGCCGCAGCACGAGCAGCAGGGCGGAGCCGCCGAACAGCACGGCGGTGATCAGCAGCCAGCGGGTGAGGAAGCCGTCCGGGGACAGGCCGGTGGCGCGTCCGTAACCTCCCGCCACCCGGCCGCTGATCAGCGGGAACCACACCAGCAGCAGGAGCCCGGAGAGGGCCGCCGGCACCCGGACGTACGGCGTCCACTCCCGGCGGCCGACGGCTCCGAACACGCCGGTGACGGCCCGGTCCGCTGCCGCGTACGCCGGCAGCAGGACCAGGTCGTGCAGGACCGCGGCACCCACGAACCACACCACCACCCCGAGCCGGTCACCGGACAGCAGGCGCAGCCCCGCGTACGCCGCGAGCGCGAACGAACAGGCCAGGAGCAGGAGATGCAGGGGGCTTCCCGGCAGGGGGAGTCTTCTCATCACAGGGCCTCTCTCATCACAGGGCTCTCCTCGGCACAGGACTCTCCTCGGCACAGGTCGCCCGTCGCGCGGGCTCCTGCCGTCGCGGGTCGCCCACCGCGCGGGCCCCTCTCGTCACAGGTCGCCCGTCGCGGGCTCTTCTCGTCACAGGTCGCCCGTCGTGGGCACTTGTCGTCACGGATCGCCCCCGTGTGGCGGGTCGCGTCACAGGTCCGTGAACGTCATGCGGGACACCCACTTGGTGTTGAGCACGCCGGGCGCGGCGGGCACGATGATCCGGGCCGGGTAGCCGTGGTCGGGGGTGAGCGGCTCTCCGTTGACGTCGAGGGCCAGCAGGGAGCGCGGGTCGCGCACCTGGTTGGCGCGCAGGGCGGCCGCCCGGAAGGCGCCGCGCCGCTGGAGGGATTCCACCAGGACGTCGGGGGCCGGGTCCGCGCCGTGTCCGACGAGCGCGGCGAGATCCCGCAGCCGCACGCCCCGCCACCACTGGTCGGAGGTCGACCACCCCTCCACGCAGGCGATGGGCAGGGCCGCACTGTGCAACGGAAGTTGCCGCAGTTCCGCCCGGCTGAGCCGGACGGTCCCCGAGGGGCCGGTGACGACCAGCCGCCACACCTCGTCATCCGTCTCCCGGGTGCTGATGCCCCGGGAAGCGGCCGTCTTGTTGATCTGGAACCCGCCGGGGCCCCGGCCCGGGTCGGCACCGCCGTGCGGCGCGAGGAGCGCCGTCCGTCGCAGCAGACCGTCGAAGTTCTGCCCCACGGTGGTCGCGAACAGCAGCAGCGAACCACCTCCGACCAGCCCCAGCGCCCCGCGCCGGGACACCGTGGCCACGGCGGGCCGCGGGGAGACCAGCGGGACGTCCGGCTCGCCTCCCGCCTCCTCCTGGGGACCCGTGCCCTGGCGCATGCGCCGCACGTTGCGTACGGCGGCCGGCGCCCGGAGCGCCACGTGCACCACGAACGCGGCGACGAACACCCAGGCCCCGTAGAAGTGGAGCGGGTAGAAGGAGCCCGGGAAGACGTAGTCCAACTGGATGTTGAGCACACCCGTCACGAACTCGAAGAGCGCACCGCCGACCAGCAGGAGCAGGGAGATCCGCTCCAGGGCGTGGGCGAGCGACCGGGCCGGCGGCAGGGCGAACAGCTTCGGCACGACCGACCAGAGCTTGGCGAGCAGGACGGGGACGAGCGCGACGCCGAGGGTGACGTGGACTCCCTGGGTGAGCCGGTACAGCCAGTGCGGATCGGTCGGCCAGGGGAAGAGGTAGAAGCCGAGGAGGCCCTTGTCCGGGGTCTTGTCGTTCACCGGCGACAGGTCCGGGTTGTAGGCGGCGTACGACAGCAGCCCGGTCACGAACAGCACCGTGATGCCCGCCAGCAGCACCACACCGAGCACCGAGGTGAACCACGGGCCGCGCACCGGACTGCGCCAGAAGCCGGGAGAGGAGGGAAACCGTGCCATGTCCCGACCGTAGGCGGGGGCGGCCCCGCCCAGGGGCGCACCACCCATGACGAAACTCTGACGTCAGCGTCGTGGGCTACCTCTTCCGCCGTCCTCCGGCCCTAGCGTTCCGGTGTGACCCGCACTGCTCTGCGTGACCTCGCCGCCGTCCTGGCCGCCGCCGTCCTCGTCGTGCTGGCCGTCGTGGTGGGCCGCCATCTCCAGGACACCTACGGCACCCTCCTCGTCGGCAACGCCCCGCTGTACGGGCGGTGGGGCCCGCACGCCGGCCCGGGCACCCCGGCCGCCGTGGCGGTGGCGGCCGCCGTCATCGCCTACGGTCCCGCCCTCGCCGTGCGACTGCCGTGGCGCGCCCTGCTCGCCACCGCATGGGCCACCGCCACGGCGTGGACCGTCTCCCTGGCCCTGATCGACGGCTGGGAGCGGGGCATCGCGCAACGGCTCACCACCCGGCACGAGTACCTCCAGGTCATCGACCGCTTCCATGACATTCCGGCCGCCCTGCGCGACTTCGACCACCACATCCTGCTGAACGCGCCGGACAACTGGCCCGCGCACGTGGCCGGTCATCCGCCGGGGGCCACGCTCACCTTCGTCCTCCTCGACCGGATCGGCCTGGGCGGCGGGGGCTGGGCCGGGATGTGGTGCATCGCGGTCGGCGCCCTGGGCTGCGTCGGCGTGCTGGTGACGGTGCGTGTGCTGGCCGGGGAGGACCTCGCGCGGCGGGCCGCTCCGTTCCTGGTGATGACGCCGGCGGCGGTGTGGATGGGGACGTCCGCGGACGGGTACTTCGCGGCGGTGGCCGCCTGGTCCGTCGCGTTCCTCGCCCTCGCCGTGACCGGACACCGGCCACGGACGACCGGCTTCGCCTCCGGGCTCCTGTTCGGTCTGACCTGCTACCTCTCCTACGGCCTCACGCTGTTCGCCGTGGTCGCCGGTGCCGTCCTGCTGCTCGGCCCCCGCCGTGTCCGGCCCCTCCCCCACGCCCTCGCCGGACTCCTCGTCGTCCCGCTCGCCTTCACCCTGGCCGGGTTCAACTGGTGGGAGGCGTACCGGCTGCTCGTCGAGCGCTACTACCAGGGGGCCGCCGGCATCCGCCCCTACGGCTACTGGGTGTGGGCCAACCTCGCCTGCACGGTCCTGCTCGTGGGGCCGGCGACGGTGGCGGCCCTGCGGCGGACCGGTGCCACGCTCCTCGTCGGCCCCGCGCGAGCCGGGGCGCCCCCCGCCCCCGGCGCTCCCCCGCGGGTGCCGGCGCCCGACCGCCGCGGTGTGTCGCTGCGCGTGCGGGTAGCGGAGCCCGACCGCCGCGGCGTCTCGCTGCGCGTGCGGGATCTGTCGCGCGTGGGCGCGCCCGACGCCTCCGCGGACCTGCGCCTGTGCCTGCTGGTGGCCGCCGTGTTCACCGCGTTGCTCGTCGCCGACCTGTCCGGGATGAGCAAGGCGGAGACCGAGCGCATCTGGCTGCCATTCGCGCTCTGGCTGCCGGCGGCGTGCGCGTTCCTGACCCGGCCCCGCGTCTGGCTCGCCGCCCAGGCCGTCCTCGCCCTGCTCCTCAACCATCTGGCGCTGACCGGCTGGTGACGCGACCCGGAGGCTCCGGGGCACGAGGCACGCGCACCACCGGTCAGCCGCCCTCGGGGGCGACGGGCTCGGGGAGCCCGTCGAGGAAGTCCTCGATCCGCTGTCGCAGCACCTCGCTCCGTTCGAGGTGGAGGTCGTGGCCCGTGCCGGGGATGCTCACGGCTGCGGCGTCGGGCCGCAGACGGAGCATCTCGTCTATCTCCCGTGGCGCGAGGATGCCGGACCGGCCGAGCACGACCAGCGTGGGGCAGGTGATCTCCGTCCATTCCCGCCAGGAGGAACGCCGTGCGTTCTCGTCCAGCGAGCGGACCATGACGTCGCGGTCGAAGCGGGGCCACCAGCCGCCGTCGCGCTCCTCCAGCCCGGCCGCCCACCCCTCTCCGACCGCCCCGCCGCCGAGGAAGCGCACGGCGGCCTCCCGCGAGGGGAACGGTGTGGGCCACGCGTCGAACCACGCCCCGATCTCCTCCTGCACCTGGGGGTCGGACCCGCCGGGCCCGGCTTCGACCAGGACGAGTGCGTGGACGAGGTCGGGGTGCGCGGCGGCGGTGAGCAGGGCGGTGTGGCCGCCCAGCGACTGGCCCACGACCACGGGCGCGCGCAGTCCGAGCTGGTCCAGTACGGCGACGACGTCGGCGACGTAGGCGGCGCGTGACACGTCGGCGGGGCGGCGTTCGCTGGCGCCGTGGCCGCGCTGGTCGACCGCCACGACCCGGTGCCGGGCGCTCAGCCGCCGGGCGACGGCGTCCCATTCGCCCGCGTGGCCCGCCAGTCCGTGCAGGAGGACGACGGGCCGTCCGGGGCCTGCCCAGTCACGGCAGGAGATGCGGACGCCGTCGCGTGTGACGGTGCGTTCGGTCCAGGGCATGGGGCGTGTTCTCCGGGCTTGTGAGGGGTCGGTCAGCGGTAGGCGGCGAGGAAGGCGCGGACGCCGCCCGTGGCGTAGCGGTCGAGGTCGGCCTCGCCGGCGTGGGCGCTGCCGTGGAACATCGCCCGGTTCACCGGGATCCACAGCAGCAGACCGGCGAAGTGGTGGGCGGCCAGCATCGGGTCGTCGGTCTTCAGCAGCCCCTGGTCTGTCAGGCGCCGGAAGGTGGCGGCCAGGGTGGTCAGGACGCGTTCGAAGCCCCGCTCGTACCAGGTGGCACCGAGTTCGGGGAACGTGTCGGCGTTGGAGATGATCAGACGGCGCAACTGGATCACCTGGGGCTGGGTGAGGGTTTCCAGGAACCGGCGCGCCAGGCGGGTCAGGTTCTCCTCCAGGCCGTCGGCGTTGGCAGGGACGTCGGCCACCAGGTCGATCATGTCGTCGATGCGGTCGGTGGTGGCCAGGACGATCTCCCCGAACAGCTTCTCCTTGTCGGCGAAGTGCTTGTAGACGGTCTGCTTGGACACCGCGGCCAGCCTGGCGATGTCGTCCATGCTCGTCCCCGAGTACCCCTTGTTCAGGAACACGGTGGTCGCGGCCTCCAGGATCGCCTGGTGCTTGCGCTCGGAACGGCTGTCCATCATGGGCTCCCTGTCGTCATCCCCGGTCCCCCTCCCGGCCCGAAGAGTACTGGACTGACCAGTACTCGGGTGAGTACTGTACCGTCCAGTTCCACAGCCGGGGGAACCCGGCTTTCGTGGCCGGGTGTCGAGGGGCTGCGGCGCGCATCGACATGTCCGCCTATCGACGTGGAGGGGTATCGCATGGACAAGGTGTTCTCGTCCGACGGCACGGTCATCGCCTACGAGGAGCAGGGGGCGGGTGCCGCCGTGGTGCTCGTCGGCGGCGCCTTCATGACCCGCGGCGCCTTCGGGGAACTCGCCGCCCTGCTGTCCGAGCACTTCACCGTGATCACGTACGACCGCCGGGGCCGCGGCGACAGCGGGGACGCTGCCGTCTATGACGTGCAGCGCGAGGTGGAGGACCTGGACGCGCTGATCGAACACGCCGGCGGTACGGCGAAGGTCTTCGGCATGTCCTCCGGTGCCGTGCTGGCGCTGGAGGCCGCGGCCCGGGGCAGCGCGGTCTCCCGGCTGGCCCTCTACGAACCGCCCTTCGTCACCGACGCCAGCCGCCCGCCGCTGCCCGCCGACTACGTCGCCCGCATGGAGGAACTCGTGGCACGGGAGGCGTACGGCGACGCCGTGGCCTACTTCATGACCGCCGCCGTGGGCATGCCCGCCGAGGCGGTCGCGGGGATGCGGCAGGCTCCCTTCTGGGCCGAGATGGAGGCGACCGCCCGCACCCTCCCCTACGACGGACGGGTCATGGGCGACACCATGTCCGGCCGACCGCTGCCCCCCGACCGCTGGCAGTCCGTCACGATCCCGGTCCTCGTCGGCAGCGGCGACGCCGGCGCACCGCACATGCTCACCGGCGCGCGCGAACTGGCCTCCCTCGCCGACAACTTCACCCTGCACACCTTCCCGGGCCAGGAGCACGCCATCGATGCCAGCCTCCTCGCCCCCGTCCTGACGGACTTCTTCTCCGGCCCCTCCCTCACGGGGTGACCCACGGCCGCCGAAGGACGGCCGACGAAGTACCGACGGAGCGACATCCACCCGAGATCACACCCAGGAAAGGCAGCGACATGACCGCACCGGTGAAAGGCCCCGCCGTCTACTTCCCCTCGATCGAGAAGAAGTACGGCCGTCCGATCGCGGAATGGCAGGAGTTCATCCGCTCCTCCCCCTTGACCAGGCACATGGAAGTCGTCGCCTGGCTCAAGGCCGAGCACGGTCTGGGTCACGGGCACGCCAACGCCCTCGTCGCCCACACCCTGGCCGAGGACAGCGCCGGGTGAACCATCGGGAACTCACCGTGTCCCAGCTGACGTGGACCGCGGTCGACGACTGCTTCAACGGGCTGCCCGTCGAGGAGGGCGCCGCCCCGCTCGACGCGGCCGTGGACAGCGGGCGCAAGGGCTGCCGCCCCATCAGGTGGCGCCCGACCAGGGTAAGTTTGCTGCACCTGCTCGCTCACGTTCGGGGTTGCTCGCACCGTCCTGGAGACCGGCCCTCGACGGCTACAGCACGATCGGGCGTCACGAGCCGCGCTCCCCTTTCTGTTCGGAGCTCCAAGGGGTCCTTGCACCATGCCCGCCCGGGCAGCGCGGCCTGATCAGGCGCTCATGGTGCAAGGACCCTCAGGGCTACGACGGCTTCACCCCTGCCCTCGTCACCGCACAGCGGAACAGAACGGAACACCATGGCCCGCGTCGTCGCACTGTCGTACTACCCGGTCAAGGGATGCGCCGGTACCTCGGCGCACGAGGCGCCGCTGACCCCCGCCGGGCTCGCCCACGACCGCAGCTTCATGGTCGTCGACGACAAGGGTGTGGGACGCACCCAGCGCCGGGATCCCGGACTGGCCCTGATTCGCCCCGTCGTCAGCGCCGACGGCGGACGGCTCACACTGCACGCGCCGGGAGCCGAGCCGCTCGACCTCCCCGTGGACACCTGCGGGGTCCGGCGGGAGGTGGACCTGTTCGGGACCGTCTACCAGGGCATCGACCAGGGCGGTGCGGCAGGTGACTGGCTCTCGGAGGTGCTCGGCGCGCGCAGTCGGCTGGTGCGCGTGCCGCCGGAACACGACCGGGTGACCGACGGCGTGACGCCCGGCACCTCCGGATACGCCGACAGCTGCGCCGTGCACGTCCTCTCGCGCGCCACGCTCGACCTGCTCGACCGCAAGCTCGTCGAACGTGGAGCCCGACCACTGCCCCTGGACCGCTTCCGCCCCAACATCGTGATCGACGGCTGGGCCGAACCGCACACCGAGGACCGCGCCCGTCGCCTCCGGATCGGCGGGGCCGAACTGGGCTACGCCAAGCTCGCCCTGCGGTGCGCCGTCACCCTGGTCGACCAGGTGTCCGGGGCCAAGGCCGGCCCGGAGCCGCTGCGCACCCTGGCCGGCTACCGGCGGGCGGCCGGGGGCGGCGTCGCCTTCGGCACGAAGTTCGCCGTGCTGCGGCCCGGCAGGGTGTCGGTCGGCGACGCGGTGGACGTCGACGCGTGGGCCGGGTCGGAGCCGTGAGAACGGGAAGCGTCCGCCGCGCCCCGGGGCGGGGGACGGACGGAGCCCGCGCCCGCGGCGGGAGCGCGGCCACCGGTCAGTCCCTGCCCGGTCTGCCGAACTCCTCGATCAGCACGGGATACTGCTCGCCACCGTGTCCGGCGGCGATCGAGCGGTCGGCCATCGCCTTGAACAGCCGGGGCAGTTCGGCGTTGACACCGACCGCCTCGCTCTCCTCGATCAGGTGTGCCATGGCCCGTGCGTCGGTCTCCAGGGCCGAGACGTCGGCCGGGAAGGAGCCGCTGTCGATCTGCTCGGCGTACCCGGGCAGCCATGTGGCCACAACGGTGGCGATCTGCTGGGCGAACGGCGCGTACGTCGCGGCGTCGACACCGGCCGTCCGCAGCAGGGCGGTGCCCTGGAGCCAGGCGTTCAGCACGCTCCACATCATGGCCAGGCCGGCCACGTCGTACAGGGACGCCAGCCCCGGGTCCGCGCCGAGGTGGGTGACGGTACCGAGCGCGTCGAGCGTCGACCTGTGCGCCTCGAAGTCCGACGGCGGCCCGCTGTGCAGGATCACCGCCTCGGCGGTCCCGATCGTCCCCGGGACGGCCATGACGGCACCGTCCAGGTAGCGGGCGCCCCGCTGCTCGGCCCAGCGGGCGGCTTCCCGGGCCTGGGCCGAGTCGCCCGAGGTCAGGTTGACCAGCATCGCGCCGTCCAGGTCGGCTTCGCTCGGGTCGAGCAGTTCGTACACGGCCTGGTAGTCGGTGACGCAGATGACCGTCAGGTCTCCCGCCTCGAGCGCGGCACCGACCGTCGGCGCCCACCGTGCGCCGTCGGCGACCAGCCGGTCGGCCTTGGAGGCCGTACGGTTCCACACGGTCGTGGGATGACCG
Organism: Streptomyces sp. NPDC030143; assembly: GCF_055573695.1. Classification (NCBI taxonomy): domain Bacteria; kingdom Bacillati; phylum Actinomycetota; class Actinomycetes; order Kitasatosporales; family Streptomycetaceae; genus Streptomyces; species Streptomyces sp. NPDC030143. The sequence goes on along the minus strand of NZ_JBVIAY010000011.1, from coordinate 186,498 downwards.
GCCTTCAGAAACGCGCCGGCGAGGGCCCGGCCCATCAGTCCGAGTCCGATGACCGTCACGGGTGTAAGGGGTGTGTCGTTCATGGCAGCATCGTCGACGTTGACACCGGTGTGAAGGTCAAGCGAGGTTTTGATGCGGATCGGGGAACTGAGTCGTCGGACGGGCGTCAACGCCCGTCAGCTGCGCTACTACGAGGCGCAGGGCCTGCTGGAGGCGGACCGCCGCGCGAACGGATACCGCGAGTACGACGAGGACACCGTGCTGCGGGTGAAACAGATCCGGCACCTGCTCGGTGCCGGTCTGTCCTCCGAGGACATCGCGTACCTGTTGCCCTGCGCGACCGGCGAGGCTCCGGAACTGGTCGGGTGTCCCGAGTTACTGGCCGCGATGCGGTCACGGTTGCAGCGGCTGGACGACCAGATGGCCAGGCTCGCTCAGTCCCGCACCGCTCTCGCCGAGTACATCGATGCGGCCGAGCGGACGGGCCGCGAGAGCTACCCGCCCTTCGGCGGTGCGGGCCTGACGCCCGTTCCCGCCTGAGACAGCGCCTTGGAGCCGTCCCGGTCGCGCCGGGCCACGGGGGCACCGCGCCGCCGGCGGTGGAGGCGGACCGAGCGCTCCGGAGGCCTGAGCGCTGCCGGAGCGTCCCGCCGGTGCACCCTGGCGGGGTATCACAGCGTGCACACCACCGGTTCAGGTTCGAGCCTGGTTCCATGAGCATCCGACCATGGATCGTCGTCGAGGCACCGGACAGCCGCGGGCTCCGTCACGTCACCATGGGCGGCGAGACGGTGGGCAGTGCCTGGTCGTCGCAGGGCCTGCGCAAGATCCTCGGGCGCCTCGGCTACCCGGACGACATGGATCTGGAGGACACGACATCCATATGCTGGCGCGGAGGCGACAGCAGGACATGGCCCGACCGCGCCGGGAGAAGACGCGCCACCCTCGTGCTCATGATGACGGGACTGCTGGCGTCCACCGCCCTGAACGCGGCCGTGGGGTGGCCGGACGCCCTGGGGGCCCTGACGTTCGCGCAGCGGATCAGCGGCCTTCTGTTCGTCCTGTCCGGTGCGGTGCAGGCGGCGGCCGCGCTGATGGCGCTCGACCACTGGGGGAGGCGGCAGTTCAGGACGTCCGGGGCGATCGTGCTCCTGGGGGCTCTCATCGCCCTGGCCACCGACAGCATTCTCCTTTTCATGTGGCTCGAGGAAAGGGAGTACACGCACTACACGCCGGCGTTCACCTCTCTTTGGTGCTGGTCCGTCTGGGCAGTCTGGGTGCTCGTCCGCGAGAAATCATGGCAGGGAGTTCCACAGCCCAGGACCTTCGCGGCCGGAGTGGCGGCCTCCGCGCTCCTCACCGGTCTGAGTCTGGCCTACTCCACCATGTACCAGCCCGCGGCCGCTCCGATGCACTTCCATCTGAAGGTGGAATTCGGGAAGTCGCGGGCGGATCGCACGCTCCCGTTCGTCCATGTCCCACTGACCCTTTACATGAAGAACACCGGCGGAATCCCGGTGTACATCATCAATGACATCTACACGGTTCGCGGCAGGGCCGCCGAGTACGCGATGCGTCCCCGGGACAGGGATCTGGTGCGGGAGTGGAGGGAGAGCGCGGGACGGCGCGGGGAGCACGACGGGGAGGCGGACCTCCACGTCGGCCACCTCGTGTACACCACGATCAGCAGCGGCCACTTCTACGGCCCCGGCAACCGGCTCGAGACCGGCCAGGAATACTCTCTCCAACGTGTGTTCCAGCTGCCCAACGACGCCGCGTACGACACCGTCGGCGTCGAACTGCGCATCTCGTACATGCGGAAGGACCGGGGCAGGATCGAGGTGGAGGAGTTCACGACCCCCCACTATTCATGGGACAAGGGCGCCGGCCGCTATTACTGTCCTCCGGAGGAGGGGTGCGGCCAGCAGATCTTCTACCACGGCAGGGTCTGGCACAACAACAACCTGATCAACGTCACGCGCAGGCCGCGCTATGTGACCGCGATCTGGTCCCCGGGACGCGATCCGCTGTCGTCGATCTCCTCGTTCGACTTCAGAGGGGAGTCCGGCTTCCTCCAGGAGGAGAGGAGGGAACTGGAGAGATACGGGGCCGCGAAGGTGCGCGCCAGTGCGGAGGTGCCCCTCTCGGAACTGCTGGGGCCTTCCGGTTCCTGACCGGGACGCCCGCGCTACCGGTCGCGGCCCTCTGCCAGCCAGGTCCCCGCCGTGACCCCCTCCTCGTCGAGGTACGCGGCCGTCGACTGGCAGTAGAGGGCATCGGTGCCCAGGGTGGCGAACAGCTTGTTCCTCGGGACGATGTCGGCGAGTTCCGTGATGAGCGGTGCGAGGTCGAAGGGCGCGTGAACGTTCTCGTCGTTCCTCAACTGAGCGAGCACGTCCAGCAGGTCGTCGCCCTGGTCCACCGCCTTCCAGAAATCCTTCACCCCTTCGGTGTCCCAGGTCTCGGGAACCAGACTCTTCAGCCCCTGGGCGAGCGTGCGTTCAGGAACCGAATCGAATATGGCGTTGGTGCAGACCGCGGCGGCCTTGCCGACGGGTTCGTCCGGACGGCCCTGAGCCGAGGCGGCGTCCTCCTGCTGCTCGCTCATGCGCGCCGTCCGGTCTCGCATCTCCTTCTCGGCGCCTGCCCTGTCCTGCGGTGACGTCTTCGGGTCGCTGAACCTCTTCAGCGTCTCGCTCTGCTCATGTGCGGTCTTCCGGAGCTGTGCCGCCTTGTCGTCCGGCGTCCTCGGGTCTGCGGCCGCAGCCGTCGCGGCGCCCGTCTGCAGCGCTGCCGCCATGATCTGTTGCGAGCTGGGCCGCACCGCCACGGCGAAGTTCAGGTTCCCCACGGTCGACATCAGTTCTTCTCGTGCCGGCGCCGGAGTGGCGGGGTCGCAGATCACGGGCAGCGTGGACGTCGTTCGCTTCACCACCAGGAGGAGACGGGAACGCTCCTCGGGCGGCACCTGCGCGTCGCGGCTCACCTGCAGAGTGGCGGACACCTGTTGCACGAGCCCGATCAGCTCGTCCCGCAGCTCGCCGGGTGTGCTGTCGTCGCCGATGGTCTCCAGCGCAGTGGTCAGGTGCTGCGCGCTCTCGATGACCCCCTGCCTGTCCTGCGGCGACGTCTGCGGTTCCGACACCGCTTGGAGGATGGTGGTCAATTCGTCGACCGTCGGCGCGACATCCCCGGGGACGCTCTCCCGCGTCGCGGACAGGCTCGCCGTCACCTCGTCGATCTGCTCCGTCTGTTCCGCCGGGGGCTCGGCCGTCGTCGGGTCGGTGCCGTCGGAGGTCGGCGGCGGGTCAGTGTCCCGAGACCCGCCCGGATCCGACGTATCGGTCGGTGCGGGCGTCGTGGGCTCGGGGGGCGGCGGCTCGACCGTGTTCGGCGGGGGAGGTGGCGTGGGCGTCGGAGGGGGCGTGGGCGTGGGCACGGGAGGCGGTGTCGTCCCGGCCGGTGCGCCGGTCGGACTCAGAGGGGGTGCCTGACCTGCTGCCGCGACGCCCGTCGGTCCCGCGGGACATGCGAGCGCCGCAGTGATGAGGGACGCGCTGATCGTGCGGAAGGCGTATCGCCGGAAGGTGGCCATGACGGTTCCAGATGCGCTTCGCGTCGTGGTGGGTTCGTCCGATTGCCGGCCCCGGCCCCCTGCACCCACTCTTCACCCGGTCGGCGCAGACCGCAACGGGAACTCCGGTCCCCTCGCGCCCACGGTGCGGGGCGCGGCGGCTCGGAAGGGCTCAACTCAGGCTGTCGGTCGGCGCGTCGGCAACGCGCGCGCCCCGGTGTGGACCAGGAAGCCCACCGCCGCGCCGACCACGTACCAGAACAGGTCGGGTGCGTTGAAAGTGGAACCGAGTACGAGACGGGCGACGACGCTGTCCTGGGAGAGGCGCGCGGGAACACCGCTGAGCTGAAGGAACTCGATCGCCCAACTGGCGCCCAACGCTCCCGCGGCGGCGGTCAGCGGCTTCACCCGGGGCACCGCCACAACGACGAGCGTCAGCAGCAGGACGGTGTAGAGCGCGTCTCCGCCGTACTTGGCCACGCTCCCCGCCGCTACGGCCCTGAGCCCCAGCGCCGCGACGACCGTGACGGCCGCGGCCCCGGCCGCCGCCGTTCGGGTCCGGGCCGGAGGGGCGGCGCCGGCGGTTCCGTCAGAGGTTTCGCGGGTGTAGGTCATGGGGCCCATGGTGCCGGAACGACGTGCCGGCCATCGGCGCTGCTTGATCAGGTGACGCCAGCCGGTGTCGCCTGATCACGTGCCGGGAGCCGGTGCTGCTTCATCACGTGCCGGGAGCCGGCGTTTGCTTCATCACGTGCCGGGAGTGGTGCCCCTTGCTCACGCGCCGGGAGCCGAGTTGCTTGATCACGTGCCGGGGCGGCTACTTGATCACGTGCCTGCCGTCGAGGATCTTGCTGACGTAGCGGGTGGCGTGCGCCTGGGCCCCGTGTCGGCTCAGCGCGTACCCGGTCTTCTGGAGCCGGCCGGTGGCCGAGTCCGTGACCGTGTACCGGTACCTGAGCAGCCGATGCGTGCCGAGACCCGCCGTGTCCACGTGCTCGCGGACGTCCGCGACGAAGCGCTCGCGGGTGACCGGCACGTTCGGAAGCTCCACGTCGGCGCCCTCGGCCAGCCTGCGGGCGGCCGCGAACCTCTCCCGCACGGGCTGCTTGCGGACCAGCTCGCGCTGCTCCCTCCGCCGGTGCCGCGACTCCTTCGACATGGCAGACCTCCGTGCCGGCCTTCCCACCCCACCAGCGTACGAGCGCGCCGAGCGCCCCGCATGCGCCGGACGGGCTCACGCCGCACGCTGGTCGCATGGCCTCCCCGAAGCCCATCGTCGTCTTCCCGCCGGCCTCGGACGGCGGTCGGCGGGTTCGCGTCGACGGCCGGTTCCTGGGGGTGGCGTACGGGCTGCTCGACCTCGTCGAGTTCCTGCTCGAGGCGGGGATCGAGGGCGCCGACGAGACATACGTGCACAGGTCCGGGCTGATCGAGTGGCGCGGAGGCGGAGCCGATGTGTGGCCTCGGTGATCCGCGTACGGCGGCGTCGCCGCTCGGTGGTGGCCCCGGGGTGCGAGGTGTCAGGGATCGTCTCCGTCCGGAGGCGCCCCGACGGTCCGCCGGGCCCTCGGGGCGGCCGGGGGTCGGCGGTCCTTCTCCGTGTCGGGAACGGGCGCGCCGGCGGCCCGGTCGGCGGCGAAGCGGACCACCCCGTGGAACGGGAGGCCCTCCCCCGGCTTCGACGGCCGTTGCGGTGGCGGCCGTTCGGGCAGCACCGGCGGGAGGCAGCAGGTGGCGGGCTGCCGGGGGACTCGTCGATCAGCGCCCGCGCCCCTGGCCGGGCGCCGGTGCGGGGGAGCCGGTGGGCTCGCCCAGTTCGGCCCGGACCGTCTTGCCCCGGCGGGCGTGGCGGGTTCCCCACCGTTGGGCGAGCCGGGCGACCAGGAGGAGGCCGCGGCCGCCCTCGTCGAGCACGCGGGCCCGGCGCAGGTGCGGTGTGGTGCTGCCGGCGTCGGAGACCTCGCACAGCAGGGTGCGGTCGTGGAGGGGGCGGAGCCGCACGGGAGGCCGGCCGTAGCGGATGGCGTCGGTGAGGAGTTCGCCGACGACGAGTCCGGCGGTGAAGTCGAGTTCCTCCCGTTCCCAGGCGCTCAGCTGCCGGGAGACGTGCGCGCGAGCCGAGCGCGTGCGCGGCACGTGACAGCAGACCGCCGGCCGTGGGCTCGACACCGACGACGGTACGCCGTCCGCGGGCGTACCTCCCGGGGGCTGCTTCTCCCCCGGCCCGGGAGGAGAAGGGCGGGTCGCCGCCCCTGCACGGGGCGACCGCGGCGGGGTTCCTCGGGCGGAGAAGGCCGCCGACGCGCAGGTGCGGGGCCGCGCGCTCCGCGGGCGCCGAGGCGGTCGCCGTGCGGGCCCCGGGAGGACGACCGCCTCAGGGGCTGTCGGCGGGGACCGCTCCGGACGTGACGGGGCCGGACCGGTGCGGAAGATGACGGACGGCCGCCGCCACCGCCTCCCGCGCCGTGGTGGTGCGGGCGAGGACCTCCGTGCCGGTGAACGTCGCACTGACCGTGTACCGGTCGACATCATGGGCGAGCAGGCACGGCCCGAGGACGGTCAGGTACGGCCGGGTGGTGATCGAGAAGCGCAACGTCCAGTGACTGGTGAACGGGTAGAGGCCGCGCAGGGCCGGCTCGGCCCAGGCCGCCTCCACCAGCGCGCGATAGGCGTCCCCCCACGGCAGGTCCACCTCCCTCGCCTCGGTGCGCAGATGCCGCCACTCGGACTCGGTCAGACGCACCGGATCGTGGTCGGGCACCTCGAAGCGGCCGGTCAGGTGCACGAACGGCGCCGCGTTGCGGATGTCGCCCAGGGCGGCTCCGTCGTGCCACGCCTGCGCGGCCCTGGCGAGTTGCGGCAGATCGTCGGTGTCGCCGTCGACGAGTGCCATGCCCTGGATGGTCTCCTCGCCGCGGATCGACCAACAGCGTTCGACCGCCCACGCGCTGACGAGGAGAGGCGCGCGGTGCGGCAGCCTGCTCGCGACGGTGGCACGGGTCAGCGGCCTGGAGTGCGAGGCCGTGACGGGGAGGCGGAAGCCGCCCTCCTGCGCTGCCGCTCGCAGCGCCGCGGCGAGGCTGCCTCGGGTCGCGATGTCGGGGTACAGGGCGACGGGATCAGGATGGTGGGCCACGGCCGCCGATTGTGCCGCAACAGGGCGACGGTCGCCCAGCCGCGGCACCGGGGCCGTGCCGCTTCCAGCCGCGGCGGACACCGCCGGCCGGGCAGCACTCGCCGCTGCCCGGCCGACGGCGGCCGGACTCGGCTCTCAGAGCTCCGAACTCTCAGTCCCTCGGGTCGAGGAACGTCAGGACGGAGGCGTCCTCCTCGATGAGCGGGACGAGTGCCGCGTTGAACGGGCCGCCGTACGGGGCGTTCAGGTGGGCCTGGAAGGCCTCCTCGTCGCGGTACACCTCGAAGATCCAGTAGGCGCGGGGGTCGGACGCCTTGGTGTAGACGTCGAAGGCAAGGTTGCCGTCTTCCTCGCGCACCGTCCGCGCGTAGTCCCGCAGCAGACGGGCGACCTCGTCCTCGGCTCCCTCGCGGGCGGTGAACTCGGCGAGCAGGGTCTTGTTCACGATGTGCTGTTCCTTCGTGGTCGGGGTCAGTCGCGGGAGGAGTCGAGGTGCCAGACACGGGCGCGGTCCAGCTTCACGGAGCCGTTCTCGGCGAAGAGCCGCACGCCCAGGCTCGCGGGGTCGGGGAAGATCTGGTCGGTGATCACCGCTTCGCCGCTGCCGCCGAAGACCTCGACGGACGACCAGTCGACCAGGATCCGCAAGGTCACCTTGCCGTTCTTCGCCTTCAGGGGCGCGGTCTGGACGCCGGGGAAGGTGCCGGCGAAGTCCACGGCGCCGGAGCGGGTTCGATCGACGTACAGTTCCTGCGTCGTGGTGTCGTAGCCGATGACGGTCTCCTCTCCCCCGGCTCGGGTGCGCACCTTCAGGCCGAACCGTTCGGCGTCCTGCAACGAGAAGGTCGCCTCGATGTCGAGCGCCCTGCCGTCGGCCGCGCGGCCGGTCAGGGGCCGCGAGGTGTTCCTGACGGTGACCCCGGTCGCGGACACCGGCGGGCCTTGTCGCAGGGACGTCAGACTGTTCACCGGGGTGCTGGTCAGCCGGACGCGGCCGTCGACGGTGCGCAGGGCCATCTCCCGGGGGACGCTCTGCGCGCCGCGCCAGGGGGAGGTGGGGACGGCGCCGGCGTAGTCCCAGTTGTTCATCCAGCCGATCATGTACCGCTTGCCGCCCGGGGCGTTCTCCCAGGAGACCGCCGCGTAGTAGTCCTTGCCGTAGTCGGCCCAGTCGGCGCGCTGCACGACGGAGAGGGCGGGAGCACCGGCGGCGGTGAACCGGTCGGCGAGGACGTGGCCCCAGCCGGCGGTGTTGTTGTCGACGATCTGGATCCGCGCCTGCCTGCCGAGGTAAGGGCGCATGTCGAAGGAGGCCCAGTCGAGGGTCTCGCTGTCGGAGCCGGTGGCGCTGCGGACGATCTGGCCGTCGACGACCAGGTTGACGGAGGTCTCCCGGGACACGGGCCGGGCCCGGCTGTCGGACAGCACGATGTGGTCGACGTTGATGTGACCCCAGCCGCCGGTGCTGTCGTCGACGATTTTGATGTGCGCCTTCTTGCCGACGAGGTCGCGGACGTCCCAGGAGGACCAGTTGAGGGCCTCGGCGTCCTGTCCGGTGGCGCTGCGCACCACCTGGCCGTCGACGAGGAGTTCGATGGCGGTCGGGTCGGTGGAGCCGGCGGGGTGGTTACCGCCCCCGATGAGGAAGTTGACGTAGTCCTTGTCGAGGGTGAACTCGGGGGAGGTGAGGGTTCCGGTGGTGGAGTCACCGTTGACGAAGGTGTTGACCAGGCCGCTGCCCAGGAATCCGGAGACCTCCTGCTGGCCCGGGAGGGTGCCGGGGGCCGGTGCCGGGCCGAACGCGTCTCCGGTCGTCGTCCAGTCGCCGTAGGTGCCGCCCTCGAAGTCGGCGAGGACCGTCCCCTCGGGCGGCGGTCCCTGTTCCATGGCGGTTCCCGGTACGTGCGGGTGCCGGCCGCCGCCGACCTTGAAGTTCAGGTAGGGGCTGGCGACGGTGAAGGAGGGCGAGGTGAGCGTGCCGGTGGTGCCGTCCCCCGAGTGGAAGCTGTTGGCGAGGCCCTTGCCGTCGTAGCCGTCGACCGTGCCCTGCCCGGTCAGTGCCCCGGCCGCCGGTCCCTGGCCGAACGCGGTGCCGGTGGTGGTCCACGTTCCGAAGTCGGTGTTCTCGAAGTCCTGCGTGACGGTGCCGGCGGGCGGGGTGTATGTGCCCTTGTCGTCGGCGGTGAACTTCTTGCCGTCGAAGTCGCCGATGAAGTACTGGGCGGCCGAACCGCCCGCGATGCCGCCGGGGTTGATGTTGACGACGAGGACCCACTTGATGCGGTTCGGGTCCCCGTCGACCGCGAGGGGGAACAGGTCGGGGCACTCCCACACGCCGCCCGTCGCACCGGCCGGCCCGAACTCGCTGAGCAGGCTCCAGTCCTTGAGGTTCTTGGACGAGTAGAACCGCACCTTGTGCTCGGTGGACAGCGACACCGTCATCAGCCAGCTCCTGGTCGGCGCGTACCACTGGACCTTCGGGTCGCGGAACTCCTTGGAGCCGATGTCGAGTACGGGATTGCCCTGGTACCTGGTCCAGGTGCGGCCGCGGTCGGTGCTGTAGGCCAGCGACTGGGCCTGGATGCCGGTGTCCTTGGCGTGGCTGGTGTAGATCGCCACCATGGGCGGGTTCCCCGGGGTGCCGAACCCGGTGGTGTTGTTCCAGTCGACGACCGCGCTGCCGGAGAACACCATCTCCTCGTCGTCGTGCGACAGGGCGAGCGGCAGTTCCTTCCAGTGCACGAGGTCCGTGCTCACCGCGTGTCCCCAGGACATGTCGCCCCAGGAGTTCCCGTTGGGGTTGTACTGGTAGAAGAGGTGGTATTCGCCCTTGTAGTACACGAGGCCGTTGGGGTCGTTCATCCAGTTCTTCTCCGGGGTGAAGTGGAACTGGGGCCGGTAGGTCTCGCTGTACGGCGGGGTGTCGGCGGCTGCGGCCTGAGGGGTGAGCGCGGCTGCGGCCAGGGCGCAGACGGTCGCCACCGCCGCGACCGGGCGCAGGCGGGCATGCCGGGATACACGTCCAGAGCTCATGCTGTCTCCTGTGCTGCGGCCATCCGCACCGCGCAGCCCGCGGTGGACGGTCCGAAGAGTGACGCCCCGGCCGGCGGTGTCGTCCACACCGCCGACCAGGGGTGTCATCGTTGACATGTGTCATCGATGACATCGAGTGGCCCGATGACTATGAGCGCAGTCCGGCCGACGCGTCAACGGCCCGGACGGGATTCGTCCGGCGCCACCTCCCCGTCCGTCAGGCGCCACCGGCGGCGGCGAGCGGCGTCAACTGCCGCTGCCACGGCGGGTTGGGGCCGGCGACCGAGCAGGTCAGGGCGGCCACCCGGGTGGCGAACCGGCAGGCGTCCTCGACGTCGTCGAGACCGATACCGGTCAGCCGGCCGCCGAGGAGACCGCGGCCACCGAGGCGGTGCAGCAGCCCGGCGGTGAAGGAGTCCCCCGCGCCGACTGTGTCGACGACCCGCGCCGTCACCGCGGGCACGCGTACCCGTTCGCCGTCGAGCGAGGCCAGGGCACCGTCGGCGCCGAGCGTGATCACGACGAGCGGCACCCCCGCCTCGTGCCAGGTGTCGCACGCCTCCTCGGGTGAGGCGCCCGGCAGGAGAAGGCGCAGGTCGTCCTCGCTGAGCCGCAGGAGGTCCGCGAGGCCGCACCAGTGCGCCAGCCGGGCGCGGTAGACCTCGGGGCGCACCAGGAGGGGCCGGACGTTCGGGTCGATGCTGACGGTGGCCCGGCCCGAGGCCGCCGCGAGGAACTCCTCCACCACCGCCGCTCCGGGCTCGCGGACCAGCGCCAGCGACCCGGTGTGCACACAGGATGTTTCCGACAGATCGACTCTCGCCAGCTCCTCCGCGGTCCACTGCCAGTCGGCCGTGTTCTGGGCGTGGAAGGAGAACGCGGCCTGCCCGTGGGCGTCCAGCTCGGCCACGGCCAGCGTGCTGGGCTCGGCGGCCGCGACGGTGTACGACAGGTCGACGCCGGAGGCCTCCAGATGGGCCCGGAACAGCCGGCCGAAGACATCGCCCGACAGGCGGGCGAGGAAGCGGGCGGGGGTGCCGAGCCGGGCCAGGGCCACCGCCGTGTTCGCGGGTCCGCCGCCGGGCAGCACCCGCAGGGCGAGTTCGTTCGAGGCGCTCGCGGTTTCGGTGAAGGCGTCGGCGACGCACTCCCCCAGGACGGTGATCTGACGCGGACTCATGGGCTGCTCTTCTCTCGGGCGGACGGGCGGACGGGACGGGCCGCGCGCGGGTCACCGGTCGGCCGTGGGCCGGCGGCGACCGTGGGCGTTGCCGATTTGTGACGGGCGGAAGGCATTGACGTTGCCGGGACGGGGAGTCCATCATCCTCGCCATGCAGTGTCAACGATGACATAAGTCAACGCTGACACCCGGGGCGGCATGCTCCGTTCCCAGCCCCCGTGCCGCTCGCTATCCCACAGGAGTCGATCATGTCTCGCAGCATTCGCCCGTCCTCCTCCGTCCTCAGAGCCGCCGCCGTCACCGGCATCGCGGCCCTCACCCTGACGGCCTGCGGATCCGGCTCCGGATCGGGTTCCGCCGGCGCCGGTTCGGGCGACGTCAAGGTCGGTCTGATCACCAAGACCGACACCAACCCGTTCTTCGTGAAGATGAAGGAGGGCGCGGAGAAGACCGCGAAGGCCGAGGGCGTCGATCTCATGACCGCGGCCGGCAAGTTCGACGGCGACAACGCCGGTCAGGTCACCGCCATCGAGAACATGGTCGCCGCCGGTGTGAAGGGCATCCTGATCACCCCGAGCGACTCCAAGGCCATCGTGCCGGCGCTCGAGAAGGCCCGCGCCAAGGGTGTGCTGGTGATCGCCCTGGACACGCCGACCGACCCGGAGAGCGCGGTCGACGCCCTCTTCGCCACCGACAACCTCAAGGCCGGCCAGCTGATCGGCGAGTACGCCAAGGCCGCCATGAAGGGCAAGGCCGCCAAGATAGCCACCCTCGACCTCGCGCCGGGCGTCTCCGTCGGCGTCCAGCGGCACGACGGTTTCCTCAAGGGCTTCGGCATCGGCGAGAAGGACCCGGCGGTCGTGTGCTCCCAGGACACCGGAGGCGACCAGTCCAAGGGCCAGACGGCGATGGAGAACTGTCTGCAGAAGGAGCCCGGCATCAACGTCGTCTACACGATCAACGAACCGGCCGCCCTGGGCGCCTACACCGCGCTGAAGGCCAAGGGCCGGGAGAAGGACGTGCTGATCGTGTCCGTCGACGGCGGCTGCACCGGCACGCAGGCGGTCAAGGACGGCAAGATCGCCGCGACCTCGCAGCAGTACCCGCTGAAGATGGCCGCCGAGGGCGTCAAGGCCGTCGTGGCGTTCGCCAAGGGCGGCAAGAAGGCGTCCGGGTACACCGACACCGGCGTCACCCTGATCACCGACAAGGCGCAGAGCGGTGTCACGTCGAAGGACACCGCCTTCGGTCTGGAGAACTGCTGGGGCTGAGCCGCCGGCCCCCGGACCGTACGACGCCGCCCCTCCCCCAGCGGGGCGGCCGGCCCCTCCCGCCCGGACGGGGACGGCCGTCCCCTCGTCCTCTTGTCCTCCTGTCCTGCGGCAAGGAGCGGCAAGGACTTCTGTCTTCCGACAAGGACCTCGCATGACTGCCACGTCCACGCCACCGTCCACGTCCGCGCCGTACGCGGAGCTCAAGGCACCGACCACGGCCCGCCGACTGCTCACGGCACCGACCACCGGGCCCCTGGTCGCCCTCCTCCTCGCCTGCGTCTTCTTCTCCCTGTCGACCGACCAGTTCCTCACGGGCGGGAACTTCTCCCTGATCGTGCAGCAGGTCATGGTGGTCGGCACCCTCGCCATCGGACAGACCCTGATCATCCTCACCGCGGGCATCGACCTGTCGTGCGGAGCCGTGATGGCGTTCGGCAGCATCGTCATCGCCAAGATGGCGGCCGAGGGTTCCCTGCCCCCGCTGGTCGCCATCGCTCTGGGCCTGGCCGTCTGCGGCGGCTTCGGTCTGCTCAACGGACTGCTGGTGCAGAAGATCCCGCTGCCGCCGTTCATCGTCACCCTCGGCATGCTCAACGTGGCGTTCGCGCTGACCCACATCTACTCCGAGGAACAGACCGTCACCAACCTGCCCGGCCCGCTGACGGCCCTCGGGCAGACCTTCCCGCTCGGCCGCACCGACATCACCTACGGTTCGCTGGTCACCATCGCCCTGTTCCTGCTCCTCGCCTACGCGTTGAGCAGCACCGGCTGGGGCCGGCACGTCTACGCCCTCGGCAACAGCCAGGAGGCGGCGCGGCTGAACGGCATCCGCACGTCCCGGCTGACCATCGGCGTCTACACCGTCGCCGGCCTCCTCTACGGCATCGCCGCGCTGCTGCTCATCTCCCGCACCGGAGTCGGTGACCCGCAGGCGGGGCAGACGGACAACCTCGACAGCATCACCGCCGTGGTCCTCGGCGGCACCAGCCTCTTCGGCGGGCGCGGTTCGGTGCTGGGCACCTTCATCGGCGTCCTCATCGTCGGCGTCTTCCGCAACGGACTCCAACTGATGGGCGTCGCCTCCATCTACCAGACGCTGATCACCGGTGTGCTGGTGATCCTCGCGGTGACCGTCGACCAGATCTCCCGGAAGAAGGCCCGATGAGCGCCACCTCCTCCCCCACCCCCGTTCTCCAGGCCCGTGGTCTGGTCAAGCGCTACGGTCACGTCACCGCCATCGACGGCGCCGACTTCGACCTGCTGCCGGGCGAGGTGCTCGCCGTCATCGGCGACAACGGCGCCGGCAAGACCAGCCTCATCAAGGCCCTCACGGGAGCCGTGGTCCCCGACGCGGGCGAGATACGCCTCAACGGCGAGCCCATCACCTTCTCCGGTCCGCAGAGCGCCCGCGCGCACGGCATCGAGACGGTGTATCAGGACCTGGCCGTGGCCGCTTCGATGGACATCGCCTCGAACATGTTCCTCGGGCGCGAGCTGCGGCGCCCCGGTGTCCTCGGCAGTGTCTTCCGCATGCTGGACAAGAAGCGGATGCGCCAGGAGGCCGCCGAGCACATGGCGGACCTGAAGATCGGCCTGCGTTCGCTGACCCAGTCGGTCGAGACGCTCTCCGGCGGGCAGCGGCAGGCCGTCGCGGTCGCCCGGTCCGTCGCCTGGGCGCGCAGTGTCGTCGTCATGGACGAGCCCACGGCCGCGCTCGGCGTCAAGGAGTCGGGCCAGGTGCTGGACCTCATCCGCCGCGTCCGCGACAAGGGCATGCCGGTAGTCCTGATCAGCCACAACATGCCGCACGTCTTCGAGATCGCCGACCGGATCCACGTCCACCGCCTCGGCCGGCGCGCCGCACTCATCAAGCCGTCCGACTACTCCATGGCGGAGGTCGTCGCCATCATGACCGGCGCGCTCACCGTGAACGAGACCGGCGGTACTGTCGTAGCGGATTCCGAGGCCGCGAAGGCCGCGGGAGTCCAGGCCACCTGACCGCACGACCCGAGCACTCACAGGTTGCCGGCCGAGGCCGCGGCCGGAACCGACGAGCACAGGAGACGGTTTCCTCCATGGCAGCGAACCGCCGCCCCACCCTGGCCGACGTCGCCCGAGAGGTGGGCGTCAGCGCCAAGACGGTGTCCCGGGTCCTCAACGAGGACGGGCCCGTCTCCGTCCGGACCAGGGAACAGGTCCTTGCCGCCGTGGCCAGGCTCGGCTTCCAGCCGAACCTGATGGCCCGCAACATCCGCGTCGGCGGTCCCGACACCACCATCGGACTCGTCGTCCCCGACCTCGGCAACCCCTTCTTCGGGGCCGTCGCCGGCGCGATCGAGGACACCGTGCTCGAGCGCGGACTGACCCTGCTCATGGGCTCGTCCGCGGACGACCCCGCCCGGGAACGCGCGCTGACGGACAAGTTCCTCGCCCGGCGCGTCAGCATCCTGATGGTGGTGCCGTCCGTCGGCGCCGACCACACGCACCTCAAGTCCCCCCGCACCGCGGGGATGCCGGTGGTCTTCATCGACCGTCCGGGCGTGGGCCTGGCCACGGACAGTGTCGTCAGCTCCAACCGCGCGGGGGCGCATGACGGGGTCGCCCACCTGATCGCCCACGGACACCGGCGCATCGGGTTCATCGGCGACCTGCCCCTCAGGCTGTACACCCGCCGCGAACGCTTCGCGGGCTACCGGGCGGCCCTGGAGGAAGCCGGCCTCGCCCACGACCGCTCGCTGGTCACCAACGCCCACGACCAGCGCGGGGCCGCCGCCGCCACCTCCCAGCTGCTCGGCCTGCCCGACCCGCCCACGGCCCTGTTCGCCGGCAACAACATGGTCGCGCTGGGCATAGTCGCCGAACTCTCCCGCAGCAGACGCAAGGACGTCGCGTTCGTCGCCTTCGACGACGTGCCGCTCTCCGAGGCGCTAGAACCGGCCCTGACCGTCGTCGCCCAGGACCCCGAGGAGATCGGCCGGGCGGCCGCGACCACCGCCCTGGCCCGCCTCGACGGCGACCGCACCCGCGCCCGGACCCTCACCGTGCCCACGCGGCTGATCGTCCGCGGCTCCGGCGAGCGCCCCGCCGCCGCGCGACGGGAGGGCGTGACGGCCTGACGGCCCCCCCCCGCCGCACGGTGAGTCGACGACGTCACCCGACCCTGTGTCCGTCCGGCCCGGTCACGGGGACGGCTGCCCCTGCGCGGTGGGGCGGGTGACCACCTTGATGTTGAACGTGTGAGCCCCCAGGCCGCCCGCGATGCCCATGAAGAGCAGGGCGAAGTGCTCCTGTCCCCGTGCGGTGGTGATGCCGCCGATGTCCAGTTGGGACGAGGGGGGCCAGCCGAGGTCGGTGAGCAGTCGGCCGGTGGTCCGTTTGGCTTCGGCGTCGTCGCCGGAGAGGAAGACGGTGCTCGGGCCGTCGAGGCCGCCCGGATCGGTCATCACCGTGGAGTCCATGGTGCACAGCGTCTTGACGACGGGGGTCAGGGGGAACGCCTCCTGGATCTGTTCTCCCAGGCTGCTGTTGGGGTGCGAGAGCTTGGTGAAGTCGTCGGAGAGCCCCACCCCGACGTCGATCAGCGGGGTACCGGCCAGCGCCTGCGCCCCGATGGAGTGCAGCAGTTCCACGGAGACGGCCCCCGGGGTGGCGTTGACCAGCACCTCCGCCTGGGCGGCCGTCTCGTTCAACCCCGCGACGGGGAGGGCGAGGTGGGTCCGCTCCTCGGGCCGGCGTGAGCCGAGGAGTACCTCGTGTCCAGCGGCGCTCCAGCCCTGGGCCAGTGCGCGGGCGACGTTACCGGTGCCAAGCAATCCTATACGCATGGCGTGACGTTAACCGTCCGCCGGGGCCCCGCGGATCCGACCGCGGGCCCGGGTGGACCGGCACCAAGGTCGTCCTCCCAGGGATGTACGACCCCGTCGGCACCCGTGGGGTCGCGCGCGTGTCGGCGTGTGGAGCGGACCGGGGGTCATGCCGGCCGACATCATCGCTCCGTACCTGCTCACGGCACTGCTCCGCGGGCCGCGCCGGCTCGTGTAACCCGAGCAGCGGCTCGCACTTCGGCGGGCGCCCATCGCTCACTCGACGACCGGCGGGGCGAGAGCGCGGGCTCGTACTCCGACAGCAAGCCCGTTCGTCACGACGCTCGCGGCCGCGGTCGCCCGCCTGAGACCCGGGTGGCGAGCAACGCCGTCGATCCGGGCTGGGTGCCGACCAGGACGGGCGGGCCGGACGCGCCGGACGGTCTCGGCCCTTGGGGAGTGCCGGAACGGGATTCAGCGGTAGCCGTCGATCACTCCGGTGACTGTGCGGGGCGGGGCGGAGTCGGCGAGTGCCGGCAGGCTAGCCGAGTGCAGCGCGGCTGCCTGGCGGTTGTGGAACGTACTGAGGGCCGGTTCCCGCGGACGCCGGCCGAGGAGACGGGCAGCGCCCGGTGAGCCGTCCGAGGTCGAGCGGACGATCACCGGTATCGGGAATCCACGCCTGGTCGCAGGCGCTCGAAAACCGGTGGAACGGCGCCGCTGCGTGCCACTACCGTGCTGCCGAACCGAGTCGTCCAGGCAAGGACATGCCGTTGTACACCGTGTGAGACCTCCCGAGCGCTGATTCGTCGCGCGTCGCGCCTGTGCGCCGCGCTTCTTTTTGCTGCGGACTTCTCACTGGAACCGGTGTATCTCTGTGCTCGAAAACTGGGTGATCGTGCCCACCTGCCTGCCGCTCGTCGTGCGCCGTTGTCACACGTGCGCGTCCGATCGCTTCCGGGCGAACGGTAAATTCCGCGTCAACGCCAATCACAAGCTCATCGACGCCTGGCTCCTCGTGCTCTGTACCGGCTGCGGGCAGACGGCGAAGCTCACGGTCCTGGAGCGGAGGAACGTGCGCTCCGTACCGCCCGAGCTGCTGGACCGGCTGCACGACAACGACCCCGGTCTGGCGGCCGATCTGCTCCGGGATCCGGTCGTGCGGCGACGTCAACGCATCGCCCTCGACTGGGACGGCGCCTGGCGCCTCGACACCGGCGGATCGGATCACCGGGACCGCGAGGTGATCGAAGTCTCGGTCCGCTTCGCGGCGCGGATCCCCGTCCGGCCGGTGCGACTGATCGCCGAAGGCTGCGGCCTCTCACGGGCCGAGGTGGAGAGACTGATCGCGGAGGGGAACCTCGTTTCGGCAGTCCGGCTGACCGGAAAGGTCTCCGGCGACTTCACCTTCACGCTCAAGCGCTGAACCCCCTTCGGGCCCCGGGGCCGTCCGGCACGATCCGCCGGACGGGCCCCGGGGAGCCTCGCCGGCCGGGCTCACCGGCCTCAGGGGCCTTTGCACTACGCCCGCCTTGGCCGCGCGGCCTGGTACCGCACCTCGCCGCGTTGCCGGAGGGCCCTGGCAGCTCCGCTGCAAGGACTCTCCCCCTTCGCGGCGAAGGGGCCCTCGGTGACGCGTAGGTGGAGGGCGGACGCGCGGCGCCGCGGGGTGAACGCCCGTCGCGGGCCGAACGGGCGGACACCGAAGGGCCGATCGTTTCACCGGCGCGGTGACGGTCGCGAACTCCTCCCGCCCGTCGAGGCATCCGATCCTGCCCGACAGGGCGACGCCCGGGGACGCGCGCCCGCGGCCGACATGGGCACAACCCCCGGGAGGTCCCGGCCGGACGACGCGCGCGTCGCCGGCCGACCGTCGCCGCTGGCCCGGGTCCGCGCCGCCTCGGCGACGGCGAACTCGTAGGGGGGCGGGGGCCGTCGCGGTGACCTGGTCGGCCAGGACCGACGGCCCGCCGGCGGGCGCGACGCGGGGCACACCCGCCGGACGGCGGGTGTGCCC
This sequence comes from Streptomyces sp. NPDC030143, assembly GCF_055573695.1. Lineage (NCBI taxonomy): Bacteria > Bacillati > Actinomycetota > Actinomycetes > Kitasatosporales > Streptomycetaceae > Streptomyces > Streptomyces sp. NPDC030143. Next base: position 168,480 of record NZ_JBVIAY010000011.1, on the reverse strand, counting down.
CGGAGCGTCAGGCCGACGCCTTGACGGTCGCGGCCCGGACGGTCTCCCGTACGACGCGGCGCCGGCGCGTCGGCAGCCCGAGGGTCGGGTTGGCGACGCCCCAGGCCGCGCCCTTGCACACCAACTCCTTGTAGAAGGCGGCGAGTCGGCCGGTCAGGGCCGCGTCGACGGCGCGGTCGTCGGCGGTGACGTACTGGATCAGGCCTTCCCTGCGGCCGAGCGAGATGCACTGGTTGAAGTAGCGGATCGGCGTGTTCGGGAGCTTGCCCCCGGTCAGCCGCGCCGCGATGGCGTCGGCGGCCTTCCAGGCGGCGGGGGTGCCCGAGGCGCACGACATCCGCAGCGGCTTGTCGCCCGGCCCCATCGCCAGGGCCGCGTCGCCGACGGCGTACACCTCCGGGTGGGAGACCGAGCGCATGGTCTCGTCGACCACGATCTGGCCCGTCCCGGTGACCTCCAGGCCGGTCGCCTGAGCGATCGGGTGGGCCGCGAAGCCGGTGGTCCACACGGTGACCGCGGCCGGGACGGCCTCGCCGTCGGCGAGGGTGACGCGGTCGGCCTCGACGCCGGTGACGGCGGCGTGCTCGTGCACGGTGATGCCGAGCCGGGCGAAGACCTGTCGCAGGTGCCCGCGGCCCTTGTCCGAGAGCCAGTCGCCGAAGCCGCCGCGGGCGACGAGGGCGACGGCGAGGTCCGGGCGGGCCTCGGCGATCTCCGTCGCGGCCTCCAGTCCGGTGAGGCCGCCACCGACGACGACCACGGGCTGACCGGCGTCCAGGCCGGCCAGACGCTCGCGCAGCCGCAGCGCTCCGGGCCGGCTCGCGATCTCGTGGGCGTGCTCGGCGGTGCCGGGGACGCCCTGGTCGTTCCAGCCGCTGCCGAGGGCGTACACGAGGGTGTCGTACTCGAGTTCCCCGGCGCCGCCGTCCGCGTCGACGACGGCGACGGTCCTGCGGTCGACGTCGACGCCGGTGACCCGCGCGAGCCTCAGCTCGACGCCGGTCCCCGCGAACATCTCGGCGAAGGGCCGGGGCCTGAGGTCCTGGCCGGCCGCGAGCTGGTGCAGCCGGACGCGCTCGACGAAGTCGGGCTCGGCGTTGACGAGGGTGATGGCGACGTCGTCGCGGTGCAGCCGCTTGGCGAGACGGCCGGCCGCGATGGCTCCGGTGTAGCCGGCGCCGAGGACGATGATCCGGTGCTGCATTTTCCTGCTCCTGTCTGCGCGGGTCCGCCCTTGTCGTGCGCGGTTTCGACCCTTGAACCGGGCAGCCCGGTGTTTCCTGACAGGAATGCGGTGTGACGCACCTCACACCGCATGCGGACGCACGTCACAGCACCGTCATGAGCGACTCCCGACGAGGTCAGAAGGCGTGGAACAGGGGTTCCCCGTGATCGGCGGCGACCCACAGCTCGGTCGCGCGTGCGAGCTTGTCGGGGTTGACCTGGCTGCGGAACGCGGCGATGCCCTCGGCGGTGACCTCCGGGCAGATGATGCCGACGACCCGGCCGTCGACGACCGCCACGACGGCGGGGCCGCCGTTGGCGGTCGTGACCCAGACCCCGGGCGAGCCGCCGACCAGGTTGCGCTTGGACCGTGCGGGCTTGAACAGGCCCCGCATGAACGTGGCGACCGCGAGAGCGCCCTCGAAGGCCCTGGCGCGGGCCGGGACCTTCCCGCCGCCGTCGCCGATCGCGACGGCGTCGGCGGTGAGCAGCCGCACGAGGGGCTCGGTCTTCCCACTGGTGGCGGCCATCAGGAACTCCTCGACGATCCGCCGTGCGGCGGCCTCGTCGATCTCCGCGCGGGCCTTGCCCTCGGTGATGTGCTTCCTGGCGCGGTGGAAGATCTGCTGGCTGGCGGCCTCGGTGATGTCGAGGATGTCGGCGATCTCCCGGTGGGGGTAGTCGAAGGCCTCCCGCAGGACGTACACCGCGCGCTCGTTGGGGGACAGCCGCTCCATCAGGGTGAGGACCGCGTACGACACCGACTCGCGCTGTTCGGCGCTGTCGGCCGGCCCGAGCATCCGGTCCCCGTCGAGCAGCGGTTCGGGGAGCCACTGGCCCACGTAGGTCTCGCGGCGCGCGCGGGCGGACGTGAGCTGGTTGAGGCACAGGTTGGTGAGCACCTTCGTCAGCCATGCCTCGGGGACCTCGATGCGCTCGACGTCGGCGGCCTGCCAGCGAAGGAACGTCTCCTGCACGGCGTCCTCGGCCTCGCTCGCGGAACCGAGGAGACGGTAGGCGACGGCTTCCAGCCGGGGCCTCGCGAGCTCGAACCGGTCCACGTCATTCATGGTCAGCGGCATGTCACGGATCCTAGCCGGGCGACGCGCGGTCGCGGCAGCGCCCGGACGCCTGCGGCCGGGCGGCGCGGCTGCCTGCGGGCCGGCACGGGCCGCGCACGGGCGCCTCGTCCTCCCGGCCCTCGCCGGGTCCCGCCCCGCACCTGTGCCGGGACGCCCCGCGCCCGGTACAGCGGCGGTGCGGGTGGGCGGACCCTCCGGTCGCCCACCCGCACGCGGGTCACCGCCTCCGGCTCCGGAGCTCTCAGCGGTCCTTGGCCAGGGCGACGAGTTCGGCGAACAGGCCGCCGGCGTGGGCGAGATCGTCGTACCGCCCCTGTTCGATGATGCGGCCGTTCTGCATGACGACGATCCGGTCCGCGAGCCGGGTGTTCTCCAGCTGGTGTGTGACGACGATGGTCATGCGCTCGGCGGCGATGCGCCTGACCTCGAGGAAGATCTGGTGCTCGCCGCGCGGGTCCATCTGCGACGTGGGTTCGTCCAGGATCAGCAGCGGCGGCCGGCGGTACAGGGCGCGGGCGCAGACCAGCCGCTGCCACTGTCCGCCGGACAGTTCGGCACCGCCGAAGAGTTCACGGGCGAGCAGGGTGTCGAGTCCCCTGGGCAGCTTCTCGATCGCCTCGCGCATGCCGACGGCGTCGACGGCCTCCCACACCGGGGCGTCGTCGTAGGTCCTCGGCTGGCCGAGGGTGATGTTCTCCCGGGTGCGCAGCGGCCAGCAGGCGAAGTTCTGCGGCACCAGCGCGGTGCGCTCCCAGACGGTGTCGGGCCGGGCCCGGGCCAGGTCGGTGCCGTCCCACAGGACGCGCCCCTTGTCGGGGAGGAGGATGCCGGTGATGAGCTTGGTGAGGGTGGACTTGCCGGAACCGTTCTCGCCCACGACGGCCAGGATCTCGCCGCGGCGCAGGGTGAGGGAGACGCCGTCGACGGCGGGTTCCTCCTTGCCGGGGTACTGGTAGACGACCTCGTCGAGCCGGATCTCCTCCACCCGCTCAGGGACGGTCAGCTCTCCTCGGCGCGGGGCGCGTTCGGCGGCCAGGTCGAGGAAGGCGCGCATGTCGGCGAGGTAGAGCGAGGTGTGGAAGAGCGCGGCGCCGTTCTGCACGAGCTGGGTCAGCGCGGCCAACGTGCTCTGCACGGCGACGACCGCGGTGGCGGCGACGGGCAGGGCGATGCGTCCGGTGCCGGCGAGCCATGCCAGGGCGGCCCAGGTGATCAGCAGGAACACGCCGCCCAGGGCCGAGGTGGCCAGCACGACGCGGAGCGTGCGGGGCGCGGCGGTGAGGGTGCGCTGGTCGATGCGTTCGGACAGGGCGCGGTACCAGTAGACGAGGTAGCCGGTCATTCCGTTGGCGCGGACCTCGTCGCCGTGGCGCGGGAAGGTGGCCCACCAGCGCATCATGCCGCGGACGTTGCGGTCGCCGACGTTGGCGTAGTGGGTCTCGTAGTCGATGCGGGCGGAGAGCACGGCGCCCGCGCCGGCGGGGAGGACGGCGAGCAGCAGCAGCGGGAGCATCAGCCAGTGCAGCGCGGTGATCACGCCCGCTGCGGCGATCATGCGGATGAGGGCGGCCATGAACCGCTGGGCGTCCTTGACCATCGTCGTGGTGCGGGTGACGCCGACCTCGGCGGCCTCCTGCCGGTCGGCGAACCCGTCCTCGCCGTAGGCCGACGCCTCCACCCGGCAGACGGCGGAGACGAGGGCGACGTCGGCTTCCGTCGACAGGCGGGGGGTGATGCGTCCGTCCGCGTAGGAGGCCAGGGCGCTGCTGACGCGGCCGACCGCCGCCGCGGCCGTGACGACGGCGAGGGCGGGCAGGGCCGCGTGCAGGCGTTCGGGTACCGGGCCCGTGCCGAGGAGGTGCGTCATGGACCGTGCGGTGAAGCCGAGGACGAGGGCGGCCGCGGCACCGGTGAGGATCTGGCAGGTGAGCAGCAGGACGACCGCGGGCCGGTCGACCGCCCAGGCCATCCGCGCGGTGTGCCCGAGGACGGACGGCAGGCGCCCGCACATCCTGCCGAAGCCGGCCTCCTCCAGCGGGTTCTTGCCGAACTTCCCCTCGAAGCTGATGGCGGCCGGCGGTGGAGGGGGTGGTGTCTTGGAGCTGTCGGTCGAGGTGTCGCTCACGGTCACCTGCGTCTCCTTCCAGGTCGGCGCCGCACCTGGTGCGGTGCGGCACTGCCCGGGACAACGAGGGCGCGGGTGAATCGAACGCGCTCGATTCCGGACGACGTGCGGGCCCGGAATCCGGGGGCGTAGAGCACGGGGGCGCGGTGCCGTACGGCCGCGGGAGTGGCCGCGGTTGGCCGAAACGCCGATGTTCGTGACCGCTGTGACGGATGAGGTTGCGGGCAGGCGGTGTCAGCGCAGGGTGGGAACGGCCCCGCCCTCGACGTGCCTCACCTCGACGCCCGGCAGGCCCGTGGCCCAGCGGGCGGCGATGTCCGCGAGCCGCTCCGCGCCCAGGGGCTCGGGTCCGAGCCCGATCGCGTACCGGGCCCCCGCCGGGCCGTCGTCCGCCGCCGGGGGGAGCGGGCGCGGCCAAGGGTGCGCGTCCATCGCCCCCACGTCCTCCAACGCGCCGATCAGCGCGCGCAGCCGCCCGCGTACCCGCCCGTTCAGCTCGTCGAAGTCCTCCGCCCGCCGGGGCAGGACCGTCACCACGGCCCATGCCGCGTGCCGCCGGTGCATCGGGGGCGGGGCGAGCAGGTCGGGCCACGGGTCGGCCCCGGACGCCACCGCGGCCTCCACGGTCTCCCAGGCCTGGTAGAGCTCCCGGCCCAGAAGGTCCCGCAGGCCGGGGCCGACCTGCTCGGTGCAGGACCGCACGGGGGCGCTGGGCGTCAGGACGGTCAGGGCGCCGTGTGGTTCGTGCCCGTCGCCGGTGATGGCTACGGGCTCACGCCAGTCCCATGCGGCCCAGGTGGCGAAGAACCTCCGCAGGAGCTCACCGGCGTCCGCGACGTCCGGGGCCTCCCGGACGGTACGGGCCGCGAGCACGGCCCACGCCAGACCGGGCAGCCCGCCGAACGGCGCCCCGTCGAGCCCGCGCGCCCCCGCCCACGCCTTCACCCCCCGTGCCAGCGCCGCGTACCGCGACGCCGCCGGTCCGCTCACGGACGCGGTGAGGGTGTCCGCGTCGGACACCGCGCTCAGTGCGACCGCAGCGGCCTCGCCCAGCTCGGTCCGCCGGGCCACCGCCTCCGCCGCCGGCAACGCCCCCGTGGCCACGACCGCCAGGTCCACGTCGAGCCCACCGGCGTGGAACCGCAGGCCCGGCACGCGGGCGCCCACGACCTCCCGCATCCGCTCGGCGTCCGGCAGGGCGGCCGTGACCCGCGCGCGTACGGCCGCGAGGTCCACCGTGCCGGGCAGCGCCGCGACGACGTCCAGGTCCGCCCCGGCGAGCGCGCAGCCCATGCGCCGCGACCCGGCGAGGTGGACGGCCCCCTCGCCGAGGGCGTCCGTCAGGCGCCGTACGACGTGGGCGGCCGCCGTGTCGTCGGCGGCGGGCCGGACTCCGCGGTCGGCGGCGGGCGCGGCCCACTCCTCCCATCCCCGGTCCGGCCGGCCGAGGGCCGGTTCGGGCAGCCACCGAGTCTCGCCGGTGCCGAGGGCGACCGTGGCCCGCGCGCGCATCGGTTCGTCACCGCGCCGGGAGAGCAGGACCAGCCGGCCGACGCGCGCGCTCGCGGGGGTCAGACGGGCCGCGCAGTCGAGGACGACGGCGTGCGGGTCGGCGCTCCGGCCGAGGCTGAGGTGGGGGGTGAACCCGTCGTGGCGTCCACGGCAGCGCGGGAAGCGCCGCACGAGTGCCTGCCACAGCTCCGCCCACGGTGTCTCGTCGCCGGCCGCCGGGTCCAGCCACACGGTGGCGTCGTGGCGGTGTCCGAAGGTGTGCACTCCTTCCAGCCGTGCGGTGAAGGGGGCGACCTGCGCCGCCGCCGCGGCGAGCAGCGGCGCGGCCCGCTCGAAGTGCGACTCGGGGACGAACCCGAACAGCACGTTGACGTGCGGCGGCCAGCGCCGGATCTGCACGTCGTGGTCCCGGCGCACGTCCTGAAGCGCCGGCCACAGCTCGCGCGGCGGGATCCACGCCAGCGCGGTGCGGGGTGTCGGTGCGACGTCGAGCACGTCGTCGGGTGCGCCGGCGCCGCAGTACAGGTCGGCGGCGACCCCGTAGTGGTCGGAGACGTAGAGCCCTTCCGGCGTGGGTGTGTCGCCGAGCAGCGCCGCCGCCGTCACGTTCGGCCCGTCGCAGGGGCGGACGAGGACGCGGTCGAGGCGGGAGGCGCGGCCGGTCAGGGACGAGACGGCGGCCAGGGGGTTGACGCCGGGGTCGAAGGTGGGGGAACCGTCGTCCGGGCCGTGCGTCTCGGTCCAGGCGTCGAGCATGCCGAGCGTGCGGGCCGGGCCGGGCCCGCCGTCGTTGAGGTCGCCGACCAGGACCAGACCGCCCTCCACGCCCGCCAGCCCCTCGGCGAGCCGCGTCAGTTCGGCGCCGCGCCGGGCCGGCCCGTCCTCGCTGTGGTCGCTCGTGAGATGGGTGGCGGCCACGGTCAGCGGTCCGGACGCGGTGTCCACGACGACGGCGGTGACGGCCTTGTGGTGGCCGAGGCGGTGCAGGGCCGCCTCCCGCACCGGGACCCTGCTGAGCAGGAGCAGCCCGCAGTCGTCGACGTCCGTGCCGCGGGGGTCGGTGCCGACGGTGTAGGCGGCCCGCACCCACGCCGCGTCCAGCAGCATGGCCAGCAGCCCCGCCTCGACCTCCTGGAGGGCGATGACGTCCGCGTCGGCCCGCTCCAGCGCCCGCAGCAGCAGCGGGCGGCGCAGGGCGGTGTCGATGCGGTCGCTGTCGTAGCGGTCCCACAGCGTGTTCCAGGTCAGCACCCGCACCCGGTCGCGCGCGGCTTCCCGCCCGGACTCCCGCGCGGGGGGCGGGGCGGGGGTCCACCGCCCGGCGGCCGCGTCCCAGGCGTGCGGCGTGCGCGCCGTGAAGAACGGCGCGCGCAGCCGCCGCGCCTCGCGCACCCGGCCGGCGTCGGAGGCGTCGATGCGGTCCACTCCCGTGGCGCGGTCCCACACGACCTCGCCGTCGGCCTCCACGAACAGCACCCGGTGCCAGGGGATCTCTCCGCCCGGCACGAACGCCGGCAGCGGGATCCGCTTCGGTGCGGCGCCGCGCTGGTTGATGCCGAGCACGAACCGCGCGGGGTCGAACCGCGCGTCCCAGCGCACCCGGTGGTAGATCTCCTCGCTGGTACGCATCAGACGTCCTCTCCCTCGTCCAGGCCGCCGTCGCGGTCCCGCACGGTCCCGTCCGGGCCCACGTACCAGGTGCGGTGCGCCTGGCCGGGGTACGGCGGCACGAACCGGCGCAGCTGCCCCGTCAGCACGTCCAGCGGCACCGGGTGGGCACGGGTGGCGTTGCGCCGTACCAGCTCGTCCTCGTCGACGAGGACCACGGCGTGCGTGACGAGCGCGTCGCGGCGGCCGGCCACGGCGTGCACCAGGGACCGCTGGTGCGGGTTGAGCGACGTGGCGTCCCATACCACCGTGCCACCGGCGGCGAGCGCCTTGTCGAGCCGCTCCAGGCCCTCGCGCAGCACCTGGCCGTTGGCCTTCTGGTCCGCCCGCGCGCCGCGTGCCGCGCGCAGGCCGTCCAGCGCCACGCACGCCGAGACGCCCGCCAGCCGCGCCGCGAAGGAGCTCTTGCCGCTGCCGGACGGTCCGACCAGGTGCACCAGCCGGGGGAAGTCCCCCTCGCGCCACCGCCACGTCGCCGCGACGGCCTCCTCCACCGTCGACACGCGCCCGCGGGCATACGCCTCCCGCGTCTGCGCCCAGCAGCGGTCGGCCGCCGCGCCGTCGATCCCGTCCGCCCGCAGAGCCTCGCGCAGCCCGGCCCGCAGCGGGCCGAGGGGGGCCTCGTCGTGCAGTCCGGCGTCCTGCGCGTGCAGGGCGGACCACTCCACCTGCCCGCGGGCCTCGTCGTCCTCGGCGACCGCCTCCGCGACGGCGTGCAGCACCCCCAGATCGGCCGCGAACGACATCCGTACGAGCCCGGCCCGCCGTTCGGCGTCGGGGTAGGGCCGGTGCAGGGCGGTGTGCAGTCCCACCAGGTCGGCCACCCGGCGCGCGAGCGGCACACCCAGGGGCGCCGCGGTCCGGCTCATCAGCCGGGCGCGGGGGGTGCGGTGGAGCAACGCGGCGAGCACCCCCGCGAGCCGTGGCTCTCCGCCGCGCCCCCGTGCGTCCAGTCGTGCGGCGGTCTCGGCGGCCGCGTCCGCGTCCGGGTCCCCGACACCCAGGTGTCCGGCCAGCGCCGCCGCGTCGGGCGCCGCCCCGGACCGTACGGCCCACAGCGCCGCCGCCGGGGAGAGCCCGTTCGGGACGACGGCCGTGTGCATCCAGTGCGTCCCCGTCGTCACATGCCCGGGACGCACCCACTTGGCGACCCGGTCGGCGAAGTCCGCGCGGGCGAAGCCCTCGACGGTCCGCACGACGTACCCCTCCTGCCGCCCGGTCTCCACCTTCAGCCGCCGCAGCGCCGCCTCGTCGCACACGCCCCGCCACAGCACCGGCGGCACCGGTACGCCCAGACCCCGCAGGAAGCGCACGGTGGTGTCCCAGTCCAGGCACCGGTCCTGCGCGTCCCACACGGAGAAGCCGTAGAAGTAGCCCTCCAGGGCGTCGTACGGGATCGAGTGCCGTGCGTACAGGTTCTCCCCGCAGATCCGCCATCCCGCGGGTATCCGCGTTCCCACCCGGCCGTGCAGCGCCTTCACCCAGGCCCGGGAGGGGTGGTGCGCGGAATCCACGGACCGCGCGTGCAGCCCGTCGGCGTACAGCGTCGTGTTCTCCCCGTCGAGCTTCTCCGTGACGACGATCTCCCGCCCGGCGAACCCGCTCAGACCTCCGGCGCGCACATCGTCGGCAGAGGCGCCCGGTGACCAGGGCAAATGAGGGGTTCGGGGGTAAGGGGTGCGCATGCGCGGCACTATAGGACGGCGGGAAACGGCCCCTCCAGCGGATTACACACGGGACCGGCCGGGCGGTCTCCGGTCCTGGAGCAGCGACTGCATGGGCGTGAGGTCGAACCACCGGTGGAACGTGCGCCCCCGCCTCCGGGACCCGGCGAGAACAGCGCACGCCGCCCCGACGGTCACCTGAGCGCCGCCGGACCCGGCGGCTGTGACGGCCACCGACGGCCACCGACGGCCACTGGAACAGCGCCACCGCCGGACCCGGCCGCCCCGCGGCCACTACGCCACCGCCGGTACCGGTCGCTGCCGAGGGCCACTACGCCACCGCCGTACCGGTCGCCCCTACGGCCACAGGGCGTCGTCGGATCCGGGAGCGGTGGCGGGGCCGACGGCGTGCGGTCCGCAGGGCCCGGTCGTCACCTGCGCCAGAACAGATGGTGCGTCACGCCGCTCGGGCTGGGCACGACGTCGAGGTGGAAGCGGTCGAGCAGTTCGTCGGGGGACTCCCAGAGCCGCGCCCCGGATCCGAGCTTCAGCGGCGAGACCGCCACGTGCAGGGTGTCGACGAGGTCGGCGTCGAGGAACTCCCGAATGACGGTGGCCCCGCCGCCCAGGCGGACGTCCTTGCCCCGCGCCGCCTCCCGCGCCAGCGCGAGGACCGCGGCCGGGTCGCCGTCGACGAAGTGGAAGGTGGTGTCGGAGAGCGTGAACGAGGGACGCGGGTAGTGGGTCATGACGAACACCGGGGTGTGGAACGGGGGCTCGTCACCCCACCAGCCCTGCCAGTCGTGGTCCTGCCAGGGGCCGCGCTGCGGACCGAACTTGTTGCGGCCCATGATCTCGGCGCCGATGTTGTGGGCGAAGTCCCGCGTGAAGTAGTCGTCGAGGCCGCGACTGCCCCCTGGCTCGGTGCGGTTGGGCCAGCTCGCCGTGGCGCCGGCCCAGGCGAACATGGCGCCGGGGTCGGCGTGGCCGAACGGCCTCTCCAGACTCTGGTGCTCGCCGGCGCCGAACCCGTCGCTCGAGACGTTGAAGTTCTGGACTCTCAGCAGCTGTTCCATGCGGTTCCTCCTGCGTTGTCGATGACGATTGGACCGCCCGGGCCGGGAAAACTCATCGTCGGGCAGGCACACGGGTGAGACAGGGCCTCACGGCGAGGGCCGTGCCGTCGGCGCCTCCCTGCGGCCGTCGGTGGCGGGCTGTGCGTCGAGTCGCCACAGGACGAGGCCGTCGGTGTCCGGGGGCGACGCGGCGATCGGGGCCGAGAAGGTGACGCCGGCGGGGATGTCGAACCGGTCCGCCTCACGGGCGCCGCACGACCCCGGGGCCCGGGAGCGTCTGGTGGCACTCACCCACCGTCTGATCGGCGAGCACACGGGAACGGCCCGCGCGGCTGCGCGGGCCGTGAGTCGAGGCTCCCGTCCCCGTCACCTCGGAGCAGGAGGCTCCCCGCCGGATCAGGGGACGGTGAACGAGGCCACGTGGGTGTAGACGCCGCCGGAGACGGTGCGGACGTTCACCGTGTACGCCTGGTCCTCGGGAGGGTCGCCGGTCTTCGGCGGGCTGCAGTACGGCGAGGCGTGGCCGCGGGTGGTGGCGGTGCGGTCGACCGAGCCGTTGACGATCAGGTCCGCCTCGATGCCGATGCCCCCGCCGCCACCAGGCGGTCTCCCGCCGCCGCTCAGGCGTTCACCTGTCGGTTCCGGACCATCCTGCGCGGGGCGGCGTGATGGGCCGGGGCGGGAGCGCCGGAGGTCTCCTGCCGCCACAGCCACAGGGACGTCACGGACAACAGGCCCGTGAAGACCACCAGGAAGAGCAGGGACACCCACATCTGGCGGCTTCCCGGGTCGTCCCATCCCGCCCCTGCGGCCGACGCCGCCCACAGGGCGACACCGGCCGCGTAGAAAGCGCGCATCCGGCGCAGTTGCCGCACGGCCCGGACGGATTCGACGTGATCGTTCTTGGGTGCCATGCCGACCCGGGTACCCCGATCCGCCTCCTCCATCGGCCCGTTCCGGCCAGGTTGCGTTCCAAGACGGTGAGGCAGCTCGCCATGAAGTGGTCGCGCATGCCGTCGCCGGCCGGGGCGAACGCGTCCGCGGTCGGACCGCGCTCGGCGGGCTCGTCGCTCTCGCGGTGACGGGCGACGGTCCGGGCCGATCGGTCAGGAATCGAGAAGCGCGGTCACGGACCCGCCCCTAGCCTGGCCGTCATGGACATCACCATTCACACGACGGTCCTCCCGCACGACGACCCGGACGCCTCCGTGGCCTTCTACCGCGACGTCCTCGGGTTCGAGGTCCGCAGCGACGTCGGGCAGGGAAAGATGCGCTGGATCACGGTCGGCCCCGCCGGCCAGCCCGGTACGTCCATCCTCCTGGCGCCGCCGGCCGCCGACCCGGGGATCACCGAGGACGAGCGCCGCACCATCGCCGAGATGATGGCCAAGGGCACCTACGGCTGGATCCTGCTGGCCACCCCCGACCTCGACGGCACCTTCGAGAAGGTGCAGTCCGGCGACGCCGAGGTCGTGCAGGAGCCGACCGAGCAGCCGTACGGCGTCCGCGACTGCGCGTTCCGCGACCCGGCGGGCAACCTGGTGCGTATCCAGGAGCTGCGCTGAGCCGTCGGGACGCCGGCCGTGCGGCCGTGACGGCCGTCCCGCGCTCCGCCGCCGTCGAGCAGCGGTTCGTCCCGCCCGACGGCGGCGGCCCGCGTTCCACGGCTGCGACGTGCCGGTCCGTACCCGTGGGCACCTCCATCGAAGGCAGGGAGTTTCCTGATGTGTCACCCCTCGTGGGCGCGCGCACGCGTCGCGGCGCAGCGTCTGAGCGACCTCGCGCGGCTGCGCCGCGTCCGCGACCGGATCGACCGGGAGTACGCACGGCCGCTGGACGTCGAGGCACTCGCCCGCGCGGTGGGCCTCTCCCCCGGGCACCTCGGCCGCCGGTTCCGCCTGGCGTACGGCACGTCCCCGTACGCGTACCTGACGGCGCGTCGTGTCGAGCGCGCGGCGGCGCTGCTGCGGCGCGGTGACCTGACGCTCGCCGAGGTCCGCCTCGCGGTCGGCTGCCCGTCGCCGCGCGCCTTCGACGCCCGGTTCGCCGACCTGGTCGGCATGCCGCCCCACGCCTGCCGACGCCGCGTGGCGGGCGCCGCGGCGGGCCGGACGGCATCGCTCGAAGGCAGGGAGGCGTCCCCCGCCGAGCCGCACCCGGCGGGCCGGACATGACGTGCGCAGGTCCCCGCGCCGGTACCCACACCCCGGCCGGGAACCCGCCCGGGATCGGATCCGTCCGGCGCGTCACCCGGGATATCGTCGGATCTCATGAGTGGGATGACGGGGTTCGTTCGCGCCGGTTCGCTGGGGGTGGCGTTCGCGGTCCTCGACGACGGCAGCGGAGCGTGCGACCCGAACGAGGAGGTGTTGGTCGCCGCCGCGAACTGGGCGTCCGCCGCACGACGGATGCGCGAGTGCGGTTACCGGCGCGTGGCCGGGCAGCCCGGCCGGATGAAGCCGTCGCCCGACGCGGTGGCGCTCGCGATGAGCACTCCCGGTGTCGTGTACCGACGGAAGTGGATGGCGGAAGGGGAGTGGCGGGCGATCACCTGAGGCACCGCCGCGGCCCCGAGCACCCGGCTCCGCAGCACCTCCCGCGGCCGCTCGTCCCGGGCGGCTGCGGGAGCTGTCACGACCGCGTCGGTGGGGCTGGACGGTGAGACGCGTCAGGGGTTCCCCGCCGCTCGGGGAACCCCTGGTCCACACACCCGCGCGCTGCCGGGAGGCGGCGGCCCGACACCGCCAGTCCAGGTTGCGTACAGTGGACGAAGGCCCATGTCGGACCCCGAGCGGAGCACACATGAGGCACTTCTCCGCCGTGCCGGACGGCGACTCCGACGCCCTGTTCGACCTCGACGCACTCGGCTTCGACGGCCCCGCGCCGGCCACCGAGCCGCTCTTCCGCGACTCCCCCGCCGCGCACCGGCTGCTGCCGGTGCGGGCCGTCTACGCGGAGCCGGCGGCAGCCGCCTCGGCGCGCGGCCGGCAGATCATCGCCCGCTACCCCGCCGCGCGCGTCATCGAGGTGGACTCCCACTGGCGCATCCCGCAACTGCACGGCAACGAGGGCAACGTCGAGCGCTGGGTGCGCGTGAAGGGCGAGACCCTGGTCCTGGGCGAGCGCAAGTCCCTGACCACCCGGCCCAACGGCCGGTCGGCCGACTGGATCGCCCCGGGCGCCTCCAACGGTTGCGCCATGGCCTGCGTCTACTGCTACGTGCCGCGTCGCAAGGGCTACGCCAACCCCGTCACCGTCTTCACCAACATCGACCGGATCATCGCCCACCTGGGGCGGCACATCGCACGGCAGGGACCCAAACGTGAACCGAACCAGTGCGACGAGACGGCCTGGGTCTACGACATCGGTGAGAACGGCGACTGCTCGGTGGACGCGCTGATCAGCGACAACACCGCCGACCTCGTGCACGCCTTCCGCCGGTGGCCCACCGCCAAGGCGTCCTTCGCCACCAAGTTCGTCAACCCCGATCTGCTCGCCCTGGACCCTCGCGGCCGTACCCGCGTCCGCTTCTCGGTCATGCCCGCGGCGGACTCCCGGCTGCTGGACGTACGGACCTCCCCGGTCGCGGACCGCATCGCCGCCGCGGCCGACTTCCTGGACGCGGGGTACGAGGTGCACTTCAACCTCTCGCCCGTCGTCCTGCGTCCGGGCTGGGAGGACGACTGGAGCGAGTTGCTCCGGCAGCTCGACGACGTCCTGCCGGACCGGGTCAAACGGCAGGCGGCCGCCGAGGTGATCATGCTGACGCACAACCGGGAGCTGCACGAGGTGAACCTCGGCTGGCATCCGCGCGCCGAGGAGGTCCTCTGGCAGCCGGAACTCCAGGAGGGCAAACGCTCCGAGAACGGCGCGCTGAACGTCCGCTACGACCACCGCGTGAAGGCGGAGGCGGTCGCCTCCCTGCGCCGCCTCGTCGCCACGCACGCGCCGTGGCTGCGCATCCGGTACGCCTTCTGAGGACGGCTCGCCCGCTCCCGGCTTGTGCTCCATCCGTGTACAGCCGTCACCCGGGCAGCGGAGTACCGCCGACCACCGTGACCCCGTTGCTCGTTGCGACAGCAAGGATGGCGGCTGACGGACGCGATCACGCGGTGAGCCGCGAGCATGGGAAGAAGCACGCTTTTGAGCATCGTCAACGAACCTCAGGGTGCTGCGGCGCCAGGGTCCCACTACGAGGACGAGCTGCCGGTCCGGCGCCAGCGACGCGGTGAAGTCGTCGTCAAGTGGCTGAGCACCACGGACCACAAGACGATCGGCACGCTCTACCTGTCGACGTCGTTCATGTTCTTCCTCATCGGGGGCGTGATGGCGCTCGTCATCCGCGCGGAGCTGGGTCGCCCCGGCCTGCACCTGGTCTCCCCCGAGCAGTACAACCAGGCGTTCACGATGCACGGCACGATCATGCTGCTGATGTTCGCCACCCCGCTGTTCGCCGGATTCACGAACTGGATCATGCCGTTGCAGATCGGCGCGCCCGACGTGGCGTTCCCTCGGTTGAACATGTTCGCCTACTGGCTGTACCTGTTCGGCTCGCTCATCGCGGTCAGCGGCTTCCTCACCCCGAACGGCGCGGCCGACTTCGGCTGGTTCGCCTACACGCCGCTCTCGGACGCCACCCGCGCCCCCGGGCTCGGCGGTGACCTGTGGGTCATGGGCCTGGCGTTCTCCGGGTTCGGCACGATCCTCGGCGCGGTCAACTTCATCACCACGATCATCTGCATGCGCGCCCCCGGCATGACCATGTTCCGCATGCCGATCTTCACCTGGAACGTCCTGCTCACCAGCGTCCTGGTCCTGCTGGCCTTCCCGGTCCTCGCGGCCGCGCTGTTCGCCCTGGAGGCGGACCGCAAGTTCGGCGCCCACGTCTTCGACGCGGCCAACGGCGGGCCGTTGCTGTGGCAACACCTCTTCTGGTTCTTCGGCCACCCGGAGGTGTACATCATCGCCCTGCCGTTCTTCGGGATCATCACGGAGGTGATCCCGGTCTTCTCCCGCAAGCCGATCTTCGGCTACATGGGGCTGGTCGCCGCGACCATCGCGATCGCCGGTCTGTCCGTGACCGTGTGGGCGCACCACATGTACGTCACCGGTGGTGTGCTGCTGCCGTTCTTCTCCTTCATGACGTTCCTCATCGCGGTGCCGACCGGTGTGAAGTTCTTCAACTGGATCGGCACGATGTGGAAGGGCTCGCTGTCCTTCGAGACGCCGATGCTGTGGGCCGCCGGCTTTCTCGTGACGTTCCTCTTCGGGGGACTGACGGGCGTGATCCTGGCCTCGCCGCCGATGGACTTCCACGTGTCGGACACGTACTTCGTGGTGGCGCACTTCCACTACGTGGTGTTCGGCACCGTCGTCTTCGCGATGTTCGCCGGCTTCCACTTCTGGTGGCCGAAGTGGACGGGCAAGCTGCTCGACGAGCGTCTGGGCAAGATCACCTTCTGGACGCTGTTCGTCGGCTTCCACGGCACGTTCCTCGTCCAGCACTGGCTGGGTGCCGAGGGCATGCCGCGCCGTTACGCGGACTACCTGGCCGTGGACGGCTTCACCGCCCTGAACATGGTCTCGACGATCTCCTCGTTCGTGCTCGGCCTGTCGATCCTGCCGTTCCTGTACAACGTGTGGAAGACGGCGAAGTACGGCAAGCCGGTCGGCGTCGACGACCCGTGGGGCTACGGCCGCTCCCTGGAGTGGGCGACCTCCTGCCCGCCGCCGCGGCACAACTTCGTGGTCCTGCCGCGGATCCGCAGCGAGTCCCCCGCGTTCGACCTGCACCACCCCGACGTGGCGATGGCCGAGGCCGAAGCCCACGGGGTCCGGTAGCGCACGGCAGGGGACGCAGATGAGCGATGCGTCGCGCCGTGGCGTCGGGGGTGTCGGTCTCGGGGAGGAGGTCGAGGGCTATCTCCTGTGGCAGGCCACGATCGCGGAGGCGGAGCGACGGGCGCGTGAGTTCGTCGCGCCCCTGGAGTGGACGACCACGGCACAGCGCTCGGAGATCGAGCAGCTGTACGTGACGGACAGCCTCACCCGGGCCCGCGCCGACCTGGAGAGGATCGCGGCGCGTTGCGTGTCCCTGCGCGGCGAGTACGAACGGCGTTACGCGGCGCTGCGGCTGCGTTGCGTGGGCGGGGCGGTGGCCGCGGGCGCCGGGTTCGTCCTCGTGGCCGCCTCGCTCCTGTTCCGGTGACGCGTCGCCCGCTTCGGCTCCCCCGGGCGGGTGTGCGCCCGGCCCCGTCCCGCCTTCGCGTGCGGCGCCGGCGGCGGTTGCGAGGTCAGCCGCACACCCTCCGGTACAGCACGTCCGGGATGTACGTCCGCCACTGCGCCCGTGTCAGTTGCGCGTCCCCGACGCGGGCGCGGACCTGGGCGACGGTGCGGGCGGGGTCGCCGGTGCGGGGGCGGCCAGACAGGCTCCCGGCGTGAACACCCGCAGGACGGTCCCGCAGCCGCGTTCCTCGAAGGTCCGCCGCACGCGCGGCGCCAACCCCGCCCGCAGCAGCGAGGACTTGCCGCAGCCGGAGGCGCCGAACACGGCGGCGAGGCGGTGCGCGGACACCAGCCGGCCGATTTCGTCCAGGGTCCGGTCGCGGCCGAAGAACAGGGCGTGGTCGTCGTGTTCGAAGCGGGCGAGGCCCCGGTACGGCGCCGGGTCGTGCCCCTCGCCCCGGACGGGGACCGCGGCGGCCTCCCGCCAGCGCCGCGCCCACTCCTGCGGCTCGCCGCCGCACGCTCGCACGTGTCCCCGGACCACGGCGAGCGAGGGCAGCCGCTCCCCCGCCGCCGCCTGGGACAGCGTGGTCGCCCAGAAGCCGGCGTCCCGGGACATCGCCCGGTAGTAGGAGGGGCTGCCCGCCCTGCGCACCTCGCGCAGGGCGTGGGCGAGGCCCTGCACGGGACCTGCCGCCACGGCTGGGAGGCCGCGGTCCTCTGGGTGCGGCAGGGCGACAGCACGCCCGCGTACGCTCCGTCTCCGCCCACGGCGGCTACACGACCACCACGTTCGGATCGGTCTCCAGGGACGGTGTCCGGCTCAAGGTCGTCCACCACAAGGACGGGTCGAGCACGCACGCCTTCCGCTTCGCGATGGCGGGCGAGGCCGCGGAGGCCTGGGGCGACGGCGGCTGGGACTTCCCGCGCCCGGTCGGCTGGAACAGCTTCCCGGCCGGCACCAACGGCGTGGACCTGCAGACCCGGATGCAGAACGCCGCCTGGGGCGACGCGAACCCCCCGCCGAAGGACGGGCGCTTCAACCTGGAGCCGTCACGGGCCGAGCCGTCCGCCATCCCGTTCGACCCGAACGCCTGAGTCACGGGCCGACCGCAGGGGAACGGCCCGTCGGGTGCCTCGCACCCGGCGGGCCGTCCCGCGCCGGGGGCAGGGGCGGCACCGTCCGCCGGTGGTGGCCGGCCGCACCGCCGCGACGTGTCTCAGCGATGGCGCAGGGCGGTGGTGGCGAAGAACCCGGTGGCTGCGGCACTGATGAGGGCGCAGACCGCGAACAGGACGGTACGTCGCATGAGGAAACCTTTCCCGTGATGGACGGAGGGGTCCTGTACAACGCCGCCGGAGCGTCGGCGTTGTGTCGCCGGGCCGACTCCACCCGGACGGACGCGGCTTCGCGCGCCCCGGTGTGATCCACCCCCTTGCGCGGGCCGGGCAGGACAGGCCAGCCTCTCCTCGAACGGTTTTCCGAAGAACTGTTATCCAGGGCATCCGCAGTGATCTCCCTTCGTGACGGACGGCCAAACCGTTCGGCGTCGACGACAGGGAAACAGCATGAGTACACAGCACGGGGTGGATCCGGCGGCACTGGTGAGCGCCGCCCGAGCGGGCGACACGCAGGCCCAGGACGCCCTGGTCAGCACGTACCTCCCGCTGGTGTACAACATCGTGGGCCGGGCTCTGAACGGGTCGGTGGACGTGGACGACGTGGTGCAGGACACCATGCTCCGCGCCCTCGACTCGCTGGGCGCCCTGCGGGATCCGGGGAGCTTCCGGTCCTGGCTGGTGGCCATCACCATGAACCAGGTCCGGGCGTACTGGCAGGACCGGCAGTCGGCACGGGTGCCGGTGGAGCAGGCCGCGGACGTCGCCGATCCGGGCGCCGACTTCGTGGACCTGACGATGGTGCAGTTGCAGTTGTCGGGGCAGCGCCAGGAGACCGCGCGGGCGACGCGCTGGCTGGAGCCCGACGACCGGGGGCTGCTGTCGCTGTGGTGGCTGGAGTGCGCGGGGGAACTGGGCCGCGCCGAGGTCGCCGAGGCCCTGGGGCTGTCCCCGCAGCACACGGCGGTCCGCGTCCAGCGGATGAAGGCGCAGTTGGAGGCCGCGCGGGTGGTCGTCCGGGCGCTCGACGCCCAACCCCCGTGCGAGGAACTGCGCAGGACGCTCGCGGACTGGGACGGTTCGCCGTCCGCGCTGTGGCGCAAGCGCATAGCCCGGCACGCCCGGGGCTGCCCACGCTGTTCGGGCCTGTGGAACGGGCTGATGCCCGCCGAGGGGTTGCTGGCCGGTCTGGCGCTGGTGGCGGCCTCGCCCGCGCTGCTGGAGAGGATCCGCCCCGACTCGGCCGCGACCACCGTGATCGGTGCCGTCTCCCCGCTCGGTGCGGCGGGGGACGCGGGCGGGCCGGGAGGTCGTGCCGCGGGCCGGCAGGCCGGCTCCCGTGGCGCGGCCCGCCGCCGACGGCGCACCAGGCGACGGGCGGTCGGTGGCGCGGTGGTGGCGGCGTGCGTGGCCGGCGGCGGCCTCTACCTCTACCTCGACACGCGACCGGGGTCCGGGACGGAAGGGGCGACCGCGGCGCGGACCGCCGACAGCGTCTCCGTCGCCGGCCGGCCTTCTCCCGGCACCGTACGGGAGGGCTCCCTGTCGGCCTCCCCGACGCCGTCACCGTCCCCGTCCCCGTCGGCGTCGGCGTCGGCGTCGGCGTCGCCGAGCGCACGTCCCTCCCCGAGTCCCCGCCCCTCCACGAGCTCCACCGTGTCGAAGGAACCCGTCCGGCCGAAGCAGACGGCGTCGCGCGCACCTCGGGCGCGGTCGGCTCCTTCCGGCTCCGTGGCCCAGGTGATCGCGCTGGTCAACAAGGAGCGGGCGGCCGCCGGTTGCGGTCCGGTCAGCGAGGATCCCCTGCTGGACGAAGCCGCCCTGGGGCACTCCGCCGACATGGCGGCCCGCGACTTCTTCGACCACACCAACCCGGACGGCGCGGGCCCGGGCGAGCGCGTCACCGCCACCGGCTACCGCTGGTCCACCTACGGCGAGAACATAGCCATGGGGCAGCAGAACGCCGATGCGGTGATGACGTCCTGGATGAACAGCCCGGGCCACCGCGCCAACATCCTCAACTGTGCCTTCAAGGAGATCGGCGTGGGCCGGCACGACGGAGGCGGCGGCCCGTGGTGGACCCAGGTCTTCGGCACGGAGCTGTGACGGGTGTGGCGCACTGCTGAGCCGGGGACGGCCGCGCGGTCCGGGGCCCGTGGGATCGACGGCGCGGTGTGCGCGACGAGCCGGTGGCCGCGTTCGGCGGCCCGGGCTGGCGTGGAGGCGGCGGTGGTCGGCGTCGCGGCGTGATGGTTCCTCAGGTCACCCCCGCCGCCCGGGCCGCGCGGCCCGGGCGGGCACCGTGCAAGGACCCCTAAGAGCTCCGAACAAGAGGGGAGGCCGTTCAGCTCGCGGCGTCCGGTGCGTGCGATCGCAAGGCGCCGGGAGCTTTTTGTACCGGAGCTGCCAGGGGCTTTCGGCAACGCGGCGAGCGTGCGTGCCAGTCGTCGCGAGCCGGGCTCCCTTTTTGTTCGGAGCTCTAAGCCTGCGGGGGCGCTTCCTCGGGCCGGGGTGAACGGCTCACCCTGATCTTCGACTGGCCGTGCGGAAGCCGCTCCCAGTCGTCCATGAGCCGTGCGTGCAGGCCGTGTCCGCGGGCGGCCGAGAGGAGGGTCTCGGCACGGTAGTAGAAGTCCTCGCGCAGCACCTGGTGCTCCCGGCCCTCGGTCCGGTCGAAGGTGAAGTCGAAGAACCCCTTGTCGGTGAGGACCCGCCCGACATGCGCCAGGCACTCCTCGACGACGTGCGGCGGGGAGTGGGAGAAGACGCTGTGCGCGTGGACGACGTCGAAGTGGTCGCTGGGCAGGAAGTCCAGGGTGAGATCGCCGGTGAGGGTCAGATAGGGCAGTTTGTGCTGGAGCCGGCGCTCGGTGAGGGTTCTCTTCGCGGCGATCAGGATGTCGGGCGAGATGTCGATGCCGTAGTAGTTGCCGGGGTCGAGGTGGTCGATGAAGCGCCAGCCGCCGCGCAGGTTGCCGCAGCCGATGTCGAGCATCCTGTGCTCGGGCAGGAGACCGTGTCCGAGGAGGTAGTCGAACTGCATCCGCCCGAGCGCCATCCAGCGTTCGTGACTCCGGCTGCCGACGGCGGCTTCCGGGTCGCGGCGGGTGTCGCTGGCCATCACCGCCCGGTAGTAGGCCACGTGGTCGCGGTGTCTGAGCCGCAGCCAGGCGTCCCGGCCGGCGCGGCGGAGGTAGGGGGCGACGCGATCGGGGTGCAGCAGGGCGTAGCCGACCTTGTGGGTCAGCGTGGACCGGTCGCGCTCCGGTCTCCTCCAGGACTTCTCGTACTGGACCATGTCAGTGACCTCCGTGCGGGCCGGCGCCCGATGCGGGGAGGGGCCCCGGGACGGCTCTCACCCCCACGGCACCACCTCCCCCGCTCCACGGCCAGCGCACCGACCCGTCCGGGTGGACGCAGGACCGGCGACCGGCGTCCGGCGACCCGGGGGGAGGGCGCGGCAAGACGGCAAGGCGGACCAGCGACCGAAGGGCAGCGTGGCGGCCGGGCGACGGGACGGCGGGACGGCCGGACGGCGGGACTGCCGGACGGCGGGACTGCCGGACGGCGGGACGGCCGGGCGACGGGGCGGCCGGGCGACGGGGCGGCCGGACGGCGGGGCGGCCGGACGGCGGGGCGGCCGGGCGACGGGGCGGCCGGACGGCGGGACGGCCGGGCGACGGGACGGCCGGGCGACGGGACGGCCGGACGGCGGGACGACGGGACGGCCGGGCGGCGGTGAACGTCACCAGCCGGGGTAGCGGGCCCACCAGTGCGGGTCCCACCCCCGGACGTACTCGCTGCCACTGGGTGAGTCGTCGAGTTCCAGCAGCAGGTCGCGGGCCAGGGTGTCGAGGACCCAGGCCAGTTCGTGCCGGCTGAGCAGGTCGACGGGCAGCGCCTCGACCCCGTGGACGGCGCCGAGGAACGCGCCGGTGACACAGGCGACGGAGTCACCGTCCGGCGCGCCGGCCGAGAACTCCAGTGCGGTGCGCAGGTGGGCGCGGTCGGGGAACGACGCCGCCGCGTAGAGGCCGCCGAGCAGCGCCGAGGGTGCGGTGGGGTCCGGCGCGAGCCGTGCCAGCCGTCCGGCGTCCGCGGGCTCGTCGACGGCGAGCCGGAACGCCTCCGTGAGACGCCTGTGGCCGCCGTCGTCCCTCCGCGTGTCGACGGCCGGCAGAGCGGCGATCCCCGCTTCCAGCGCTGCCCGGGCGGATCCCCCGGTGGGGGCGGACCCGCCGTGTTCGGGTGCGGGGTGTGCCAGACAGTGGTGGGCGAGCACCGCCGCGTGGACGGTGGCCGTCAGGGCGGCGGGGTCGTTGTGGGTGAGGGCGGCGACCGCGCCGACCTGGGAGATGCCCCCCATTCCGGTGACCGCGATCGGAAGGCCCCGGGTCAGTGCGTGACAGCCCCGGCTGGGGGTGGCCATCCGCTCCTGGCCCAGGTCGATCCGGGACAGGGCCGTCACGGTCGCCGGGGCGCTGCCGCGCCGCTCGGCCAGTGCGGGCACGCCCGCGAGCCAGCCGTCCGGCCAGGTCGCGTGGCCGTGGGAGTTCCAGCGGTGCCGCATCTTCTCCACTTCGATGCCCTGGAGGGCGGCCCACCGGCAGTAGGCGTGCAGGACCACTCCCGGCGCGTAGCAGATCCCCTTGTGCTGGCCGCGTACCTGCGCGCGGATGATGCCCTCGGCGGTGAAGCAGGCCAGTTGGGTGCTGACGCCGGCGCGCAGCGGACCGTCGGCGGGAAGCCTGCCCCGGGCCTCTCCCAGGGTGTCTCCGAGCGCCATGCCGAGCATCAAGCCTCGTACCCGGGACTGCCTGGCGATGAGTTCCCTCTGGTGGTCCTTGTCGTGGGGCAAGGCAGCGCGCCTCTCTCCTGGTGCGTGCAAGGGCTGACCGGGTGGTGACGGGCCGGGCGGGTCCGGGGCGGGCGGGCCGGGGACCACACGGGCGGCGCCGGTCCCGCTCGGCGACCACCGTAGCGTCAGCCTCCCGGCGGACCGGTGCGGCCCCGGCGGTCGACGCGCCTGCCCACCGCCGCGACGACCGGCGCCGCGACGAGGGCGCCGCGGCAACCCGCGACGACCGGGCCCGGCCACCGCGTCGGCGACGACGTCGGCCAGACGCCCGGACGCCGCCCTCGCCGGACGGCGGGTGCCCTCGACGAAGCGTCGGAGTTCGGCGGTGCGGGCGTCCGGGTGCCGAACCGGACCAGGGGTGCGGGCGTCGGATGTCCCGAGGGGCTCTACCGGCCGTCCCGACCTCCGGGCGGGGCGCGGGGCGCGACGCGAGGCCCCGCCGACGCACGGGCGTCAGCCGGACAGAAGGCGGACGTGTTCGTGGTCCTCGCGGCCGGGGAGCGGCCGGAAGCCAGGTCGTCCGGGCAGGGCCGCACTCCGGCGTTGCCGTGCGTGACGCCCGCCGTGGCGTCGTCGGCGCCGAGCCGACCGGCCGACCGGTCCGGCGGCGGTGGCGTGAACCGCGTCGGCAGGGGCCTCGTCGGGCCGGTGCCGACGCGGCGGGTCGGCCGCGAGCGGGCGGACCGCGGCCGGCCGAACGGGGGCGTCCTCAGGGCGGGCGGGCCGCCGCGTCCCCCGGTCCGTCAGGGGGGTCCCTCGCGGTGGAGCACGAGGAGGGCGATGTCGTCGGTGCGCTGCCCGGCCGTGCTGGTCTTCCGCAGCAGGGTGTCGATGAGCAGGTCGAGGTCCCGGTCGTCGGCGTGGGCGAGGTGGTGGGCGAGGCCGGCGAGGGAGTCGTCGAGGTCGACTCCCGGGGTCTCGACGAGGCCGTCGGTGTAGAAGGCGAGCGTCATGCCCGGGACGAGCGGGATCTCCGTCAGGGGGAAGACGGCGTCGGGGACGATGCCGAGAAGCGGGCCCGGACGGACGGCGACCGGTCGGGTGTCGCGGTCGGGCAGGCGCAGGATCGGCGGTGGGTGGCCCGCGCTGGCCAGGGTCGCGCGACCGCCGGCGAGGTCGAGGTGGGCGTAGAGGCAGCTGGTGAACAGGTCGGGGCCGAGGTCGGTCAGGAGCCGGTTCGTGCGGGTCAGGACCTGGTCGGGGGCGGTGCCGAGGGCCGCGTGGGCGTGGACGGCGGTGCGGACCTGCCCCATGAGGGCGGCCGCCGCCACGTTGTGGCCCTGGACGTCGCCGATGACGGCGGCGACGGCGCTGTCCCCGAGGCGGATCAGGTCGTAGAAGTCGCCGCCGATGTCCATGCCGCGGGTGGCGGGCAGGTAGCGGGCGGCGACGCGCAGTCCGGCCACCTCCGGCAGGGCGCCGGGAAGCAGGGCCTGCTGCAGACCGTGGGCGAGGGCGTGTTTCGTGTCGTACAGGCGGGCGCGGTCGAGTGCCTGGGCGATCAGTCCCGCGAGGGACGTCATGACGGCGCGTTCCTCGGCCGGGAAGTCGTGGGGGTGGTCGTAGGAGAGCACGCAGCAGCCGACCGGCCGGCCGGAGATGATCAGCGGCAGGAAGGCCCAGGCCTGCTTGCCGCTGATCAGCGGGGCCTCGGGGTAGAGGCGCCGCAGCTCCTCCGGGCTGGCGAAAAACGCGGGGATGCCGCTGCCGAGGGCCCGCCCGGCCGGGGTCAGCCCGGTGTCCAGGGTCAGCCCGTCGAGACGTTCGATGGTCCGGGGGGCGTAGCCGCGGTAGCCGTTGATCCGCAGCCGGCCGGCGTCGGCGGTGGACAGGACCAGGCCCTGGGCGCCGAAGGCGGGCATGATCTGGTCGGCGACCAGGTCGATGACGTCCTGGACGCCGACGACCTCGGTCAGCGCGGCGGCCAGGTGGGTGAGCTGGTAGAGCTGACCGGCACGGGCCGGGGCCGCCGTGCCGACGGGCCGACGGGGTGCGGGCCAGGGCGGCGGCTCGGCGCCGCTGGGGATGATGCGCACGCTGATACCGCTGGCGTCCGGGTAGAGGTGGAACTCCAGCCACTGGCCGGGCGGGCGGCACGCGGCGAAGGACACCGGTTCGCGGCTGATGACCGCGGCCCGGTAGCGGTCCTCGTAGGTGGGGTCGTCCAGCCAGCGCAGGGACTGCCACGGCAGCGTCCCCAGCAACTGGTCGGCCTCGCGGCCCAGCAGATGGCACGCGCCGGAGGTGACGTAGGTGAAGCGTCCTTCCAGATCGAGGGAGCAGCTGCCTCCCGGCAGGCGTTCGGCGAAGTCCGCGGGGGCCGTCGCCGGGCTCGCGGGCGGGCCGCCGGCCGTGACGGGGACGACGCGGGGCCCGTCGCCGCCGACCGGGGGCCTCCCCCGCGCGACGGCTTCCTCCAGCAGCCGGGCCAGACGTCGGCAGCTGGACGCGATGTTGCCCCGTTCCCGCCCCGTCATGAACGACGGCCGGGTGGCGGGCCACATCAGCAGCAGCGCCCCCCACCGCCGTACTCCACGGACCGGGGCGGCGACCATCGCCAACGGGTAGGGCAGCGCCATCGCGGTGCGCGGGTAGGAGTGGGCGACCTCCTCCTGGCTGCCCAGCCACACCAGGCGGTCCTCGCGGACGGCGACGGCCACCGGCGCCGGGGCGGTGACCGGCACCCTGGCCCACGGCCCGGCGAACGCGGCGGGCGCGCCGCACAGCACGTCCAGGTGCAGCAACTGCTCGTCCGGCGCCAGCAGGTACAGGGCCCCGATGGACGCGCCGGTGCGGCGGACCGTGTCCGCGAACGCGGCGTCCAGTTCCCCGTCGTCGGCCGCACGACGACCTGTGCTGGTCACGTGGCACCTCCAGCAGCGCGGGGAGGCGCGCGGACGGCCACGGGCGGTCGCGGGCGGTCGTCCGTTCGGGCGCCGCACACGACTGTCGGCGGTTCCCGACCTCGCCCCCAGGGCGACCGTACGCCCCCGGGCCCGCTCGCGCCTGTGAAGGGCCGGGGGCCGCTCGAGCGCTACGAGCGGCCCCCGGCCCCTCTTGTTCGGAGCTCGCAGGGGTCCCACCCCTTACGGCGTCACCACGCCGACGGACGACGTCCGTCGGATCAGCGGCGTCCTCGGAGCTTGCCGAACAGGCGCTGGGCCTGGGCCCGGCGACGCGGGTCGGCGGAGGTGCGGCGCACCTGCTCGATGGTGCGGCGCCCCTGCGGGCTCCTGCTGAACTGCTTGATCTTCTCCATGATCCCTGGCACGACTGCCCTCCTGAATCGGTCGACGACTAGGCCGGTGCAGCAAGGCCTGTGTAACAACCCGTCTACCCCGGCGTCGTCCTCCCATCCCTCCCCTGCCCGCCGCGTCAGGCGTTCCACCACGCGTCGGTGCCGCAGCCGACCTCGTAGTGCCACCAGCCCAGCTCCCGCCCCCGGGTCAGGAGGGCCTTGACGCCCGAGAGGTCCGCGTCGGCCGGCACGGTGAGCGCCATCAGCGGGAAGTCCTCGCTGTAGACCTCGCCGCCGAGCCCGAACGCGGAGAGCCGTTCGTGCACCGCCCGGGGACTGCGCCCGAGGGGGCCGGTGGCGACCGGCAGGACGCGGATCGCGCAGTTACCGGACGCGGCGACGCGGCCGACGGCCCGGTGCAGCCCGTCGGCGTCGGTGCGGTACCGCACCACGTCCCCCTCGGCCACGCCGTCCTGGAGGAAGGGGACGTTGCGCACGCGGGCGGTGTCGTCGTCGAGCCTCGTCGCCCACAGGCCCTCGGTGTCCTGGGGGAGCCAGCCCTGGCGGGGGACGAACCGGAACCACACTTTGATCGTCTCGGCCGTCCCGTCCCTGTCGTTCATTGCGCGCTCCCGCCTTCCCTCGACCAGCGCTACAGGCTGTCGAGGAAGTTCCCGACGGCTTCCACGATCCGGTTCCGACGGCGGTGGGCCTTGCTGCAGTACCGCCGTCTGCGCCAACGCCGCCGCGGCTGCTGGACCGGTGTGCCGCACCACTCGCACGGCCACGTGCGGACCGCTGCCTGCCTCTCCATGGCGCACACCGTAGCGGCTCGGTCCGCTCGGCCCCGGACGGGGTGCGGCCGCGGGTTTCGTCGACGCGTCCCGGAAGGTGCCGCCGGTCGGAGGCACGGGCCGGCGCGAGGTGGCGGCTCGCACCGCGCCGAACACGCCACGGCACGAGCACGGGCACGGCACCGGCACGAGCACGGGCACGGCACCGGCACCCGAGGCGAGGCCGCGGCGGGCCGGGCGGGTCGATCTGATCGACGGTCGGCGCAACCGCGGGACGGCCCCCTACGGGACGACGTTCGACGACGTCCGCCGCCCGCGTCGCACCCACCGGCGTCCACGGACTTCCCGGCCGGGGCACCTGGTCCGCATCGACGCACCGGTGCGGCTCGGCCGCCCGCTCGACGGGCTCGCGGGGCGGGCCGGGACGCCGTGACGAAGCACCAGCCGGGCAGACTGGAGGCGTGGAGACCTACCGCCTCGTGGACAGACCCCCCGCCCCCGCCCGGTACGGCCGCCTGGAGGTGCGCACCGCCGATCCGGCCCCGGCCGACTGGCTGGTGGAACGGGCCGCCCGGGAGGGCGGGTTGGGGACCGTCGCGGGTGTCGCCGCGCCGGGGTTCGCCGCCTACGCGAGGATCCTGCACCCGGCCTCGCTGGAGGAACGGCAGGTGCGGTGGGCGACGGTGGCCGCCGCCGGTGGACGCAGAGTGGCCCCCGTGACGCACTGGTACGAGGCGGCCGGGCTGGACCGCGACTACCACAACGCGGCCGAGTACGGCCTGCCCGGTGTCTGGGACGAGCACCCCGCGCAGGGACCGACCCCGCCCGCCGTCGCCGAGGCCCTCATCCCGGTGCTGGCCCGGCACACCCGGACACCCGAACACTGCTGGTTCGGTCTGTGGAACGGGTACGGACGCTGGGACTTCGACCGCTTCCCCTCGTTCCCGACCCCCGGCCGGGACGAGGTGCTGCTCTCGGGCGCGCTCGCCGAGGCCGTCTCCCCCGTCGCCCTGGACGAGTACGCCGAGCTGCCCGACCTGTGGTGGCCCGACGACCGCGCCTGGTGCCTGGGCGGTGACGTCGACCTGGTCAGCACGTACGTCGGCGGATCGCGGGAACTGATCGCCGAACTGCTGGCCGCCCCGGAAGCGGAGGCGCATCCGGTGGCGCCGGGCGACACGGTGGGCTGACCTCCTCACCGCTGCCCCATTGACCTCTCGCGGCTCCGTTGCGACACTCACCCGCCCCACAGGATGAATCGATTCAGTCGAATGGATTCGACGAGAGGACAGACCCTCATGGGACGCAGAGCCGCACTCCTCGCCGCCATCGGGGCCCTCACCCTCCTCGCCTCCGCGGGCACCACCCTGTCCGCGCCCGGCCCCGCCGTCGCGGCCCCCGCCCTCGCCGCGTGCGGGGACGGGACCTTCCACGCGGAGGCCGTGCGCAACGGCGGCACCTGGACCGCTCGGCGCGGCGGCAGCACCGTCTACTCGGGCACCGACATGCGCGCGGCCGTGCAGGCGGCGGTGAACAGCCTCACCGCCAACCGCACGGCCAAGGAGCGTGTCGTCGTGCGCGGGTCGGGCTCGCTGTCCGCGGGTGCCCGCATCTCCCTGCCGAGCTACACCACGCTGGACGTCTGCGGCACGATCGACGTCACCGGCACGGGCAGCGGCGATCAGGCCCCGGTCTACTCCCGGGGCACCCGGGACGTCGAGGTGCAGCACCTGAACCTCACCGGCAGGCCGCTGTACGGGATCTTCCTGCGCAACGTGCAGAACGTCGTCCTCGGGCAGATCGACATGCGTCTGTCGGCCGGCCTGGGCGTGCGCATCGACAACCGGGGCGACACCAGCCAGTGGACGAGGAACGTCCGCATCGACAACGTCTACGTCTCCGGAGCGAGCAGCCACGCGGTGGAGACGTACGGCGTGGACGGCCTCACCGTCGGGACGGTGACGGCCCGCAACGTCGGCGAGTCCGGTCTCCTGCTCAACCAGACCGTCAACGCGACCGTGACCAAGGTCGACGCGGAGAACGCCGGCACCGGCACGGGATACGCGGCCTTCCGCATGGCCAACCGCAACGGGCGGATCGGCAGCGGTTATCCGACCAACATCCGCGTCGGCGAGGTCGTCGCCCGCGGCGGCGGACGCGGGGTGTTCTGCGTGTCGGAGAGCGGAGGCGCGGTCATCGACCGGGTGATCCTCTCCCAGACCGGCAACAACGCCGTCCTCATCGAGAACTGTCACAACGTGAACCTCGCCGCGCGGGGCGGAAGCGTCACCGGTGGCGGCGAGATCCGGCTCGCGGCCCGCTCGGAGTTCGCCAACAACTCCGACATCACCGTCCAGAACTTGACGGTGACCAACTCGGCGATCCGCGAGAACCCGTGCGGCACCAACACGACGTTCCGCAACAACACGCTGGTGAACAGCAGCCAGTCGATCTGCTGACGCGAGAGCCGCGCGGGCGTGGACGTGCGGGGCAGGGGTGCCGGCGTCAGGGTGGCCGGCGCATCCCTGCCCCTGCGCCTCCCGGCGGGGAGCCGATCGCCGCTGTCGGAACGCGGGTACCGAACGCCGTCACGCTGGAGGGTACGAGCGACCGGGCGCCGGAGCGGCCCCTCTTCGGGGCCGGTGGCAGGCAGCTGCCGGCGCACACGGACCTGAACCCGCCGCGCACGTTCCTCGCCGTGTGGCGCTCGGGGTCGTTCACGGCGGCGGCCCCGCTCCTCGGGCTGTCCCAGCCGACCGCGGCCGCGCAGATCCGCACGAGGGAGCAGCAGAGCGGGCGCCCCGAGGCTTCAGGACGCTTCGGACGGCAGCCGGTAGACCGAGACGTGGGACGGTGAGTCCACCGTGAACTCCGAACCGGACCAGTCCGCGTGCCGGGACTCCCGCTCGAATCCCGCCAGTTGGGCCATGAGGTCGAGTTCGGCCGGCCAGATGTAGCGGTGCGGGCTGCGCAGGAGACGGGCCTCACGGGTCCCGTCGAACCGGAAGTGGTGGGAGACGACCTGCTGGCGCAGCACGTCGTAGGTGTCCAGGCCGATATAGCCGGGCTCGGAGCACCAGACCGTTGCCGTCCGGTCCGGCGGGAGCCGGCGCAGGTCGGGCACCCAGAGCTCCACGACGAACCGGCCGCCGGGCGTGAGGTGGCGGGCCGCGTTGCGGAAGCACTCGACCTGTTCGGCCTGGGTGAGCAGGTTGGAGATGGTGTTGTAGACGAGATAGACGAGCGTGAACTGCCCGGGGGCCGAGGCGGTCGCCATGTCACCGACGGTCACGGGGATCGTCGCCTCGTCCGCCTTGGTGCGCAGGCGGTCGATCATCGGGAGCGACAGCTCGATGCCGCTGACGGGGACCCCGCGCTCGGCGAGCGGGACGGCCACCCGGCCGGTCCCGACGGCGAACTCCAGTGCCGCCCCGTCGCCCGCGAGAGCGGCGAGCCGGTCCACGGTCGGCCCCAGGGTCTCGGGCGCGAACATGCCCGTACCGGGTGTGTCGTAGTGCTGGGCGGTCTCCGCGTCCCAGATGTCCTCCTGTCGCATACCGACAGGGTTCGCCGTCGGCCGCGCTGATGTCCACCGGTTTTTCTGCTGCCCTCGGACCTCACCCCCCACCCCAACTGCGGCGCGCGATCCCCAGGTTGCGGACGATGTCCTCGCGGACGGGGTGGCCGTCGGGCAGGCCGCGGCTCGCCTCGTGGGCTTCCTCCAGCACGGCGACACCGCGTGCGGGGGCCCCGGACGAGAACAGGGTGGCTCCCAGCGCGGTCGCCGTGGTGAGGGTGTCCTCGTGGCCCGGGCCGAGGCGGTCGCTCCTGCGGCGCAGGGTGTCCTCCAGGACCGCGACCGCCTCCTGGACGCGGCCCTGGATCGCCAGCGCGGCCCCGCAGTTGTGCGCGCAGTCCAGCGTGGCCGGAGCGTTCGGGCCGAAGACCCTGGCGGCCCGTGTCATCGCGTCCCGGTGCGCGGCGGCTGACTCGTGCGGCCGGTGCAGCTGGAAGAGGACCGAACCCAGGAGGTCGCGCAGGCCGATCGACTCCGGGTGGTACTCGCCGAACGTGGCGTCACAGTCCGGCAGCAGCCGTCGGATCAGCGTCTCGGCCTCGTCGAGGTCGCCCTCGTCGTACAGGGCGCGCGCCAGGGCGAGTTCCCTGCGCAGGTTCCTGCGCGCCGCATGCCTGCCCCTCCACACCGCGACCACCTCCGTATCGGCGCCGGTGCTCCCGGCCGGGGACCTACCCGCAAGGCGGCGCCGGGCAACCAACCGGTGGATCCGCACCCGCTGTTCGCCGAAAACTCAGGTTCCGTCCCGCGGTTCGACGCCCCGGCTGCGGTGCGGGTGGCACCATGGGGGCACGGGGCACCACGGGGGAAGGACGCTGATGATCGACTCCATGGCGGCACTCGCCACGGCCGCGTCGGCGGCACTGGTCGGAGCGATGGCCACGGACACCTGGCAGGCCGCCCGTGACGGTCTGCTGCGGGTGTTCGGACGGGGGCGGGACGACGAACCGGCCCAGCTGGCTGCGCGGTTGGACGAGGAGGCCGCGCTGGTGAGCGCCGCGGACGACTCCGAGTCGGCGCGCCAGAGCCTGCTGCCGGCCTGGCGGCTGCGGCTCGAGCAGTACCTGCGCACGCATCCGGAGGCCGTGGACGACCTGCACGAGCTGACGCGGAGACTGACCGCCGCGCTGCCCGAGACCCAGCAGAACTGGGTGCAGAACGTCACCGCCCGTGATCACGGCCAGGCCTTCGGGGTGCAGGGCGGCAACCTGGTCATCCATCAGCACCCGTCGGCCGATCGCGCCGACCCGGAGCCGTGAGCACGCAACACGTCACGGCCGAGGGCGGGTTCGCCTACGGAGCCGTCGGCGCGGACATCCATGTCTTCGGGGACGGCACGCCCCTGTACCTCCTGCACACCTGGCGTGCGCCGGGGGAACCCGACGCGGCCTGGATCGGCGAGCAGCCCAGCCGCATGCTCAACGCCCGTTTCGCCGTCGTCCCCTTCACGGGCCGGGAGGACGAGCTGGCCTCTCTGCGCGCCTGGTGCGTCCGGGGGCCGGGGCGTGCGGCGCGCTGGCTGCACGCCCCGGGCGGCCAGGGTAAGACGCGGCTGGCCCACCGGCTCGCCCACGAGATGCGCACGGCGGGCTGGAAGGTGGTCACCGCCGTGGAGGGGCCGGGCAGCGTCCTGCCCCCGCCCGGCAGCCAGGACCTGCGGGTCACGGACGCGGCCGGACTGCTGCTGTTGGTCGACTACGCCGACCGCTGGTCCCTGACCAGCCTGACGTGGCTGTTCAGCAACGCGCTGCTGCACCGGCCGGGAGTGCCGACCCGCGTCCTCCTCCTGGCGCGCGGCACGGCCGCCTGGCCGGCGCTGCGTGCCGCCCTGGGCAACGAGCAGGTGTCGACGTCCACGCAGGAACTGCCGCCGCTGGCCCCGGACGGCCCCGGGGGCGCCGGCCCGACCGCGGGGCGTCAGGGGACGGACGGGCGGGAGCACGGGCCCGACGGCCGACGGGAGATGTTCCACGCGGCCTTGGCGGGTTTCGCCGCCCGGTACGGTCTCGATCCGCCAGCGGTGCAGCCGGACCTGACGCATCCCGACTTCGGTCTTACACTCGCCGTGCACATGGCCGCGCTGGTCGCCGTGGACGCCCTGGCCACCGGCCGTCGGGCCCCCGAGGACCTCGCGGGGCTGACCGTGTACCTGCTGGACCGTGAGCAGCTGACCTGGACGCTGATGCACGAAAAGCGAGGGCGGGGACGCATCTCGACACCGCCCGCGGTGATGAACCGGACGGTGTTCGCCGCCTCGCTGGGCGGTGCCCAGCCTCCGGACCGGGGCGCCCTGCTCGTGGACGACCTGCGGTTGGAGCACCCCACCGACGCGGTCCTCGCCGATCACGCCGTGTGCTACCCGCCGCCCGCCGCCGTGGGCCGTACCGTCCTCGAACCCCTCTACCCCGACCGGCTCGCCGAGGACTTCGTCGCCCTCACGCTGCCCGGCCACCCGGCCGACTATCCCGCCCGGCCGTGGGCGGCGCAGACGGCCGCGACCGTGCTGGAGCACGGCAGCGGACCCACTCGGCCCGTCACGGCCCTGGCCGCGGCGGCGGGGCGCTGGCCGCACGTCGGGCCCGCCTGTCTGTACCCACTGCTGGCCGCGGACCCCGGGCTCGGTGTCGCGGCCGGAGGCGGCGCCCTCACGGCCCTCGCCGACCTGCCCGACATCGCACCAGACCTGCTCGAGGCCATCGTCGACCACGTCCCCGAGCCGGTGCCCGTGGACCTCGAGGTCGGCAGGGCGTCCGTCCTGGTCCGTCTGTTCCCCCACCGGCAGGCGGCGA
Source organism: Streptomyces sp. NPDC030143 (assembly GCF_055573695.1). Classification (NCBI taxonomy): domain Bacteria; kingdom Bacillati; phylum Actinomycetota; class Actinomycetes; order Kitasatosporales; family Streptomycetaceae; genus Streptomyces; species Streptomyces sp. NPDC030143. The sequence goes on along the minus strand of NZ_JBVIAY010000011.1, from coordinate 135,526 downwards.
CCGACGACCCGGACCGTCTGGCCCGTCTCCACGCCGCACACGGCAACAACCTCCAGACCCTCGGCCGTGAGGCGGACGCCCTGCGCGCCTCACGGCGCGCGGTGGAGCTCTTCTCCGAGCTGGCCGCGGGGGATCCGCTCTCCTACGAGAAGCACGTCGGCCGGACCATGACCAACGTCGCCCAGGCGCTGTCCCGGCTCGGACGGGCCGCCGAGGCCCTGAGCACCCAGGAACGGGTGCTGGACCTGTTCGAACGGCTCGCCGCCGCGGACGCCGAGGCCTACGAACCGGACCTGGCCGTCGCCCTCGCCAATATCGCGTCCGAGCTGCAACGGGCGGGCCGGTGGGAGGACGCCCACCGGGCCAACGAGCGCGCGATACGGACCTACCGTGCCCTGGCCGCCCGAGACCCGCAGTACCGTCGGGGCCTGGCGATCGCCCTGGCCAACGCGGCCGTCAGCCTGACGTTCACACCCCCGGACCGGATCGGGTGCCTGCGGGAGGCCGTCGAGCTGAGCCGGCGTCTGACGGCCGACGGCGTGCCCGTGCAGGAGACGACGCTTCTCGACTCGCTCCTCGCGCTGTCCGGCGCGCTGTCCGGTGAAGGCCACCTCACGGAGGCCGTCGAGGCGGCGCGCGAGGCGGCCGCCCTCACCCGCCGGCTGGGGGAGGCGAACCACCGGCGCTACGCCCCTCTGCACGCCCGCGCCCTGGGCGCGCTGTCCGCCTGCCTCCGCTCCGCGGGACTCACGGAGGAGGCGTCGGCCGTGAAGCAGGAAGCCCTGTCCCTGCGGCGACGGCTCACCGCCGACGCGCCCGCGCCGTACCGAGACCACCTCGCCGGCGCGCCGCGCGAACAGGACGAGGCCCTCCACGGGCTCGGTCCGCCGGGGGGTCCGGAGGCGGACGCCCCCGTGCGGCAGGTCGTCACCGCCGAGCAGGTGGTGCGCCGGCCGGCCGTCACCGTCACCGTGCACGGCTGGCAGCCCTTCCCGCCCCGGCTGCGGTCCATGGCGCCGCAGGCCCGCGTGGCCGAGGCCGACCGGCTCGCCCGCGCCCGCGACTGGCCCGGTTTCTGGCGGCTGGTGTGCCAGGCGCCCCTGGCCGAGGCGCTCCGGCTGGCGCGGCGCCTCCCCCGACGGCGCTGGTCCCCCGACGGCCTGGTGGACCGACAGGTGCTGGACTGGCTGAGAGCCACTCCGGTCCGCCGCAGCACCGCCCTCATCGCCGGCGCCGCGCGGGCGGCGACGACGACCCTCCCCGACGACTTCCACGTCTTCTCCACCCTGCTGTGCTCCTTCTCGTCCCGCCCCGGCAGCGCGGCCCTGGCGGTGGCGCGGATCGAGGCCGACCCCGGCGGGCGGGCGGACGCCGCGACCGAGACCATCGAGACCCTGGACCTCGACTCAGGCCGACGGAACGTGCTGTTCCGCGGCCCCGCGCACCACCTGTCGCTGATCTGTCTCGACGCGACCGAGGTGGTGGCAGTCCGGTCGTCGGCAGGGAACGAGTCCGGCCACGAACTCGTCCGCCACGGGCCCGACGGCACGACGGTGCTGGCACGTGACGCCATGCTGACGGGCGTGCGCGTCGCCGCCACCTTCGAGGGGTTCGTGGCGGGGCTGGCCCTCGCGCCGACGGCCCTCGTGCGAAGTCGCCGGGGGCTGCGGCAGGTGGACCTCGGCGGCTGGGGGCTCGCGTCCGGCGCCCGGAGCGCGGTGACGCCGGAAGGGGACCGGATGGTGCTGACCGACGGCGGGCGGCTCATCGCCACGGACACGCTCGTGTCCCAGGCGTTGGCCGCCGCGGCGGTGCCCCGGGACCACACGGAGGTGCGGGACCTCGTCTTCGTGGACGAGGACCTGCTGCTGACCGCGGGCCGCGGTGGTGGCGTGACGCTGTGGCGGCTGGACCGCGACGGGCTGTCTCCGGTCTCCCGGCTCGACACACCGCCGCTGGGGGAACTCGCCGCCGTGCCGGCCTGGGGCGTGGTCTGCGGGGTCGCGCCCGGCGAGGGCCGTGTGCACTTCTTCGACACGGCCGGCGGCGAACTGCGCGCGTGCTCGGCGCCGGACGTGTTCGTCGGCGACCCCCGCTGGATCAGGAGGGTGCTCGTCGCCCCCGGGGGGCGGTTGGCCGCCTACTCCGGCCACCTCGACCTCACGGCTCCGCAAGGGCAACGGTCCACCGGCCCGCTGACCAGGGTGCACGACCTGCGTCACCCGGGCTCGGTCCTGCAACGGCCGCTCGGCCCGCTCGGCGAGCTGGAAGTGTCCGCCCTGGGCTCGGCCCACAGCGACGATCCGCGACTGCGCGAGCTGTTCCGTCTGGCGTACGCCCTCGCCTCACGGTGGGACCCCTGGCTGCACCTGGACTGACGGGTCGCGGGCGCGGACGGACGGCGACGGCGGTGAGCCGGGCCGACGCGGGCGGACGGTGACAGCGGTGGGCGGGCCGACGCGGGCGGACGGCGACGTGTGGACGGGGCCGGGGCCGCCCGTTGGGCTGCGGGCGACCCGTGGGGGTCAGCGGAACGCCGCGTGACCGGTGAGCGCCTGCCCGACCACCAGGGTGTGCATCTCGCTGGTGCCCTCGTAGGTCAGGACGGACTCCAGGTTGTTGGCGTGGCGCAGCGGCGAGTACTCCAGGGAGATGCCGTTGGCGCCCAGGACCGTGCGGCATTCGCGGGCGATGGCGATCGCTTCCCGCACGTTGTTGAGCTTGCCGACGCTGATCTGCTCGGGCCGGATGCGGCCCTGGTCCTTGAGCCGGCCCAGGTGCACGGCGAGCAGCGCGGCGTTGCCCAGGGAGACGCTCATGTCGGTGAGCTTCTTCTGGGTGAGCTGGAAGGCGCTGATCGGCTTGTCGAACTGCACGCGGGAGTCGGCGTACCCGATGGCCGCCTGGAGCGCGTCGCGGGCCGCGCCGACCGCGCCGAACAGGATGCCGAAGCGGGCCTCGTTCAGGCAGGACAGCGGCCCGCGCAGGCCCTCCGCGAACGGCAGCCGCGCCGTGTCGGGCAGCCGCACGTCGTCGAAGGACAGCTCCGAGGTGACGGACGCGCGCAGCGACATCTTCTGCTTGATGTCGTGCGTGGTGAAGCCGGGCGTACCGCGCGGGACGAGGAAGCCGCGGACGCCGTCCTCGGTCTGCGCCCAGACGGTGGCCACGTCCGCGATGCCGCCGTTGGTGATCCACGTCTTGGAGCCGTTGAGGATCCAGTCCCCGCCGTCGCGGACGGCCCGGGTGCGCATCGCGGCGGGGTTGCTGCCGACGTCGGGTTCGGTCAGGCCGAAGCAGCCGATCGCCTCACCGGCGGCGAGCCGCGGCAGCCACTGAAGCTTCTGCTCCTCCGAGCCCCACTTCCGGATGGAGTACATCGACAGCGAGCCCTGCACGGAGACGAAGCTGCGGAAGCCGGAGTCGGCGGCCTCCAGCTCCAGACACGCGAGGCCGTAGGAGACGGCGTTGGTGCCGGCGCAGCCGTAGCCCTCCAGGTGCATGCCGAGCACCCCCAACTTGCCGAACTCCGGCGCCAGTTCGCGGGCGAAGTGGGCGTTCTCGAACCACTCGCCGATGTGCGGGCGCACCCGGTCGGCGAGGAACCTCGCCACGGTCGCCTGGATCTCGCGCTCCTCGTCGCTGAGGGTGGAGGCGAGGTCAATCAGGTCGAGGGGGTCCTTCATCGGCTGGGCGCCGCTCATCGTGTGCTCCCGGGGTCGGCTGCGGTCGGTTCGGGGTCTCCCCCACCCTGGCCTTCCCCGGAGCGACGGTCAACGACGGGCCGACGCGTCCTCGTGCGCGGGGCGCGTTCCGTTCGTCGAGGTCAGAGTCGTTGTGGCACCGCTCCGGGCCGGCGGTGGACGTAGGGGGGCGGCTTCTCGGCGGGTTCACCCCGGTCGGCGAGGGCGCGGACGAGGTGGTGGTCGGGGGACAGCGCACACGCCGGGTCGGTGCGCGCCGCGTCGCCGGTGAGGGCGAACGCCTGGCAGCGGCAGCCGCCGAAGTCCTCCTCCCGGCGCGGGCAGCCGCCGCAGGGGCCGCTCATCCAGTCGGTGCCGCGGAAGCGGCCGAAGGCCGGGGAGTGCTCCCAGATCCAGTCCAGCGGGCGGTCACGGACGTTGGGCGCGTCGAGGTCCGGCAGGGACGCCGCGGCCGGGCAGGGCAGGGCGGTCCCGTCGGGCGCGACGGTGAGCGAGAGGGCTCCCCATCCGCCCATGCAGGGCTTGGCGACGCCGTCGAAGTAGTCGGGGACGACCCACACCAGGTCGACACGGCCGGCGAGACCCTCCCGTCGGCGTTCGACGGTGTCCCGGGCGCGGGCCAGCTGCTCGCGCGTGGGCAGCAGGGCGGCGCGGTTGAGCAGCCCCCAGCCGTAGAACTGGGTGTTGGCGAGCTCGATGCGGTCCACGCCCCAGGCGACGCCCAGGTCGATCAGGGCGTCCACGGCGTCGAGGTTGTCGCGGTGCAGCACCACGTTGAGGCCGAGCGGCAGGCCCGCCCGGCGGACGAGGGCCGCGGCCCGCTCCTTGGCGGCGAAGCTGGAGGGGCGTCCGGCGATGCGGTCGTTGGCCCCGGACTCGGCGTGCTGGACGGAGAGCTGGACGCTGCGCAGTCCCGCGGCCCGCAACGCGGTCAGGCGGGCCTCGTCCAGGCCGGTGCCGCTGGTGACGAGCTGGGTGTAGATCCCGGCGGCCTCGGCGGCGGCGACGATCTGCTCCAGGTCCGGGCGCAGCAGCGGTTCGCCACCGGAGAGGTGCGTGTGGACGACGCCCAGCGCGGCGGCCTGCCGCAGCACGTCGGTCCACTGCTCGGTGCTCAGCTCGCTCGCGCGGCGCGCCAGTTCGAGCGGGTTGGAGCAGTACGGGCAGTGCAGCGGGCAGGCGTGGGTGAGCTCGGCGAGCAGCGCCCAGGGGCGTACTCCGGCCGCGGAGGTCGTGGGGGTCCGGGGGGTGGTCACGTGAGCCAGCCCTCCCGGCGGAGGCTGTCGAGGAAGGCGGGGACCTCGGCGGCCACCGGGGCGCCCGGGTGGCGTTCGGCGAGCTCGTCGACGATCGCGCGCACGGTGCGCGTGCCGTCGCACAGTCCGACGACCTGACCGGCGTGTCCTTGGAGGACGACGACCCGCTCGGGCAGGAGGAGCAGGTCCGTGCCGCGCACCCGGTCATGACGCAGCATCAGGGCGGGGGCGAGGACGGGACACCACGCACGCCCCGCCGCCTCCGGCTCTCCCGGCACCGCCGGTTCACCTTCCGGCACCGCCGACTTGCCCTCCGGCACCGCCGGTGCACCTTCCGGCACCGCCGGCTCGCCTCCGGGCACCCCGGGCTCACCCGGCCTTGCCGATCCACCACCCGGCACCACAGGCTCCGTTCCCGCCACCGCCGTCACGCCTGCCTCCGTCCGGTGCTCCGCCAGGGCCGGCCGTCCGACGGCACCCGGCCGTCCCGCTCCGGACGCCCGCTCCGCCAGGGTCGGCTGTCCCCCACCGGCCGCCCGTCCGTCACCGGCGGGTCGACGCCGGCACCCGGCCGGCCGCCCGCGGGCGCCCACCCGTCCGCCTCGAGGCGTCCCTCGGCCTCCGACCCGCAGTTCCGCCCGGGCCGGCCGTCCAGCGGCACCGGGCCGCCACCCCGTTCCGGCCGGCCGTTGCGCCACGGCCGGCCGTCTCCCCGCAACTGCCCGTCGCGCCACGGCCGGCTGTCTTCTTCCGGCCGCCCGTCGCGCCACGGCCGGCTGTCCTTCTCCGGCCGGCGGTCGTCTTCCGGCGCACGTACCTCGCGTTCCGGTCGTTCGGCCCGGTCCCGTTCCTCGTCCCCGGCCCGGTGCACCGCGTCGAGCAGGACCCACAGCACATCGCACTTGTACGCCAGCGCGGTCACCGCCCGCTCCTGGTCCTCTCGGGTGCGGGCCCACTGAAGGACGAGCGCGAGCGCCTCGCCGCTGTCGCGTCGGCCCTGGTCGACGCGGGTGCGGAAGTAGTCCAGCCCGGACGTCTCGATCCACGGGTAGTGGCGTTCGAAGGCGTCGATGCGCCGGCGCATCAGGTCGGGGGCGGTGAGCTCGGTGAGCGATGCCGCGACGGCCTCCAGGGGCGGGCGCAGACGGCAGAAGTTGACGTAGCCCTCCACCGCGAGCCGTACGCCCGGCAGAACCGACCCGCCCGCCCACAGGTCGCCCCGGTCCAGACCGGCCGCCTCGCCGAGCCGCAGCCAGCGTTCGATGCCGCCCTCGCCCTCCGCGCGCCCGTCGTGGTCCTCGATCCTGCGCAGCCAGGCGCGCCGCAGGGCCGGGGAATCCAGCTTGGCGGTGATCAGCGCGTCCTTGACGGGGATGTGGCGCTGGTAGTGGAAGCGGTTGGCGATCCAGCGGCGCACCTCGTCCGGACGGAGGTCGCCGTCGTGCATGCGGACGTTGAACGGGTGGCGGTCGTGGTACCGCTCCCGGCCCACCGCGCGCAGGCGCTCCTCGAACTCCGCGGGGCTCCAGGGTTCTGTCAGGGGGGCGAGTGCCGTGGTCACAGCTCGATCACCATCTCGTCGTCGGCCACCTCGAGGCCCAGTCGCGCGAGCCGCTTGTGCTGTGCCGCGGTGGGGTCGACGAGGGGGTTGGTGTTGTTGAGGTGTGTGTAGAGGCAGCGGGCGGACAGCGTGGTGAGGATGTCCGCGGTGCCGCCCGGTCCGTCGATGGGCAGATGGCCCATGCCGGTGGCGGTGCGGGTGGAGATGCCGGTGCGGCGCGGTTCCTCCTCGTCCCAGAAGGTGCCGTCGACGATGACGCAGTCGGCCTCGGCGGCGACCCGGTGCAGCGCGTCGGACCACGCGGCGACTGCGGGGGCGTAGACCACCGATCTGCCGGTGGCCGGGTCGTACAGGCGCAGGGCCACGACCCAGGTGTCGTCCTCGGGGGCGTCGGCGGCGTACCGGGGGCGCTTGGCCGAGACGGGGACGGCGCTGATCCGCAGCCCTCGGTCGGGCGGGGCGTCCGCGTCGCCGCGCAGGGACTGTGCGCCGTGACACGGCAGGTCCCGCCACGTCAGGTCGGTGTAGGGGCCGAGGACTTCGCCCAGGCGCAGCCGGTCGTCGAGCGCCCGGCGGACCGGCGGCGTGGCGTGGATCTCCAGGCCGTCCGCCTCCCGCAGTCGCGCGAGGCCCAGCGTGTGGTCGAGTTCGGCGTCGGTGAGGACCACCCCGGCGATCGGCGTCTGCCGGGGGCCGGGGCCCGGGTGGAGTGCCGGGTGGGCCTCGATCTGGTCGCCGAGGTCGGGGGTCGCGTTGACGAGGTACCAGCGGCCCTCGCCCGTGCGGACCGCGAGCGAGGCGTGACGGCGGCGCCGCTCGGGATGCGCGCGTGCCCCGGAACAGCCGGGGCACGCGCAGTTCCACTGCGGGATGCCGCCGCCCGCCGCGGTGCCGAGCACCTGCAGCAGCACGGCGGCGGACTAGCGGGCGGAGAGGGAGTAGGCGGTGACTTCCAGCGCGGTGTCGACGACCGTGTAGCCGGGCGTCTGCCAGGCGGTCCGGTCGCCCTGGTCCGCGCCGGCGCCGGCCGGCCGCTCCGTCTGCTCGGTGGTTTCGGTCATGGTGCGTACCGTCCTTTCGGGGAGGTGGGTTCGCGAGGAGTTCGCGAGGTTCGCCCCTGCACGAGGAGGGGGGCGGAGGGGGAGGTCACTTGACGGTGATCCTGAGGATGCGGTCCTTGTCGGTGCCCCGGTCGGTCGTGCCGAGCCACAGCTCGTCGGCACCGGGGACCTTGGTGAGCGCCCGCAGCCGGCCGTAGGTGCCGTTGTAGTACGCCTTGGGGGTGCCGATCGCCTTGCCCGTGCCGTCGATCGGCAGCGCCCACATCCGCTGTCCGAGCAACGTCGTCACGTACAGGACGTCGTCGACGACCGCGATCTGGGCGGGCACGCCCCCCGCGGAGGGCTTCCACACCTTCTTGGGGTTGGTCATCCCGGCCTTGGAGCAGGACCCCTCGCAGGTGGGCCAGCCGTAGTTCCTGCCGGGCTCGACGAGGTTGAGCTCGTCCCAGGTGGACTCGCCGATCTCGGTCTCCCACAGCCTGCCCCGGGTGTCCCAGACGAAGCCCTGCGGATTGCGGTGGCCGAGGCTGTAGACGCGGTTGCCGAACGGGTTGCCGGGCGCCGCTGCGCCGCTCTTCGTGATGCGCAGGATCTTGCCGTTGAGCGAGTCCTTCTTCTGCGCCAGGTTGCGCTGGAGGGCGTCGCCGACGCTGACGTACAGATAGCCGTCGGGACCGAAGGCGATCTTGCCGCCGTTGTGGTCGCCGCCCCGGACGATCCCGCCGAGCACCACCTTGTAGTCGCGCAGCGAGGTGCCGTCGAAGTGCATGCGCACGACCCGGATGTCGGACTTGGCGGTCTGGACGAAGAAGACGTCCTGGTCCGTGGTGCCGTTCCAGGCCGGCGAGGGCGCGACGCCCAGCAGCCCGCCGCTGCCCCCGCTCGGGGAGGGGTAGACCGTGTTGGGCACCGTGCCGACCTTCTTCTTGGCGCCGTCGCGTCCCTGGAGCCACACCTGTGCGGTGTAGCGCTCGGTCACCAGCGCCTTCTTGCCGTCGGGCAGGAAGGAGATGGCCCACGGTCTGGTCCACTTGTCGGAGAGGACGGAGACGGCCGAGGGTGCTCTGCCGGCGGCCCGGGCGCTCTCCTCGGTGTCCTGCGCGACGGCGACCGAGGAGGTCGGCTGAAGGACGCAGACGCCGAGGAGGGCGGCGGCGGCAGCGATCGCGGCCCTGCCCGCACGGACCCGGGGCAGAGCCGCATACGCCAAGCGTGACATGTGTTGTGCCTTTCCTGCCATGGTGGGATACCGGTGGGTTCCATACGAAGTGCACCGGCGACTGCAGTATTGGGCGCGGACTTTTCCCCCGGCCACCTGGACTCCCCCATCCTGCTGACGGAGCGTTCCGGGGATGGGCCGACCGCGGGGAAGCGGCCGTCGTCCCCCTCGGACGCCCCGACTCCCCGGTGCGGGCGGATCGTTGACCTCCCGGCGGGCCGGGCCCCGCCTGCGGCAGGCGCGGGGGACGGCGCCGCGTCCGTCGAACCGTCGCTGCCCGGCCGGCGGAGGGCGGCGGTGCGGGTGCCGTCCGTCAGTCGACGACGTCGGCCGTCCACGCGGCCGCCTGCGGACCGAACCGGTGGGCGGCCGCGTCCGCCGCCATGCGGGCGTTCCGGGCCAGGGCCCCGGGCCCGTCCGGCAGGTGGAAGTCCTCGCCCGCCTGCGCGGAGGCGGCCTGCATGCTCGTGGCGGCCGGCCGTCGCCGGCGCGCGTACCGGTCGAGCGCCTCGGGGACGTCGGCCGGCGTCGCCCGCGCGAGGGTGTCACCGAGCACGGCCGCGTCGAGGACGGCCTGCGCGGCGCCCTGGGCCTGGAACGGCACCATCGCGTGGGCGCTGTCCCCCAGCAGGGCCACCCTTCCGAGGGTCCACCGGTCGAGCGGGGCGCGGGTGTGGAGGCCGTACCGGTACACCTGCCCCGCGCGTGCGAGGACGTGGAGCACCCGCGCAGCTTGTTCGCCGGGTCGTGCCCGGGCGGTCCAGGACTCCGGCGCCGCCTCGGCCCGGACCACGGCCACGACGTTGAGCAGGCGCCCCCGCCGTACGCGGTAGTGGACGACGTGTCCGCCCGGACCGAGCCAGGCGGCGTACCCGGGCAGGTCCAGGTCGGCCACCACGTCGGCCGGGAGCAGCGCCCGGTAGGCGGTGGTTCCCGAGAACACCGGCTCGTCCGCGCCGAAGAGCCACCCGCGGGCCGCCGAGCGCACCCCGTCCGCGGCCACGACCAGGTCCGCGGCCCAGCACGCTCCGCCCGCCGTGGTCACGTGGGCGGACCGGTCGTCCTGGTCGATGCCCACGACGAGGGTGTTCAGGCGCACCGACGCGGGGGCACCGCGGCGGCCAGCACGCGGTGCAGGTCGGCCCGGTGGACCTGGAGGTAGGGCGCCCCGAACTCGGCCTCGGCCTCCCGTCCCAGCGTGTGCCGGCAGATCTCGGTCCCGTCGGACCAGGTGCGGAAGGTCAGGGCGCGGGGGCGGACGGCCTGTGCGGCGACCGCGTCCAGGAGGCCCAGCCGACGCAGTGCGCGGGTGGCGTCGGGTGCGAGCTGGATACCTGCGCCGGCCTCGGCGAACCGCGGTGTCCGCTCGACGAGCGTGACCTCCCAGCCGGCGCGACGCAGGCTCACCGTCGCGGTCAGTCCCCCGATGCCCGCCCCACGACGATCGCCCTCATGTCACGACCTCACCCGCCGGCCCCCCACACCCCGCACGGTCCGCACCGTAGACGGCCCGTCCGAACGGCGGAAGGGCGCCTCCGCCCTGCCGAGGAGCGGGGGGGGGGGGGGGGGGGGGGGGGGGGGGGGGGGGGGGGGGGGGGGGGGGGGGGGAGAGAGGGGGGGAGGGGGGGGAAGGGGGGGGTGGGGGGGGGGGGGGGAGGTGGGCG
>NZ_JBVIAY010000011.1:104534-125053 GCF_055573695.1 Streptomyces sp. NPDC030143 | reverse complement strand
GGCGGAGCAGGCAAAGAACATAGGACCCCCCCCTCCCCGCGGCGGGGCCCTTTCCCCCCCCCCCCCCCCCCCCCCCCCCCGCCGCCGTGAACGCACCCCCGCCCTGCCCCCAAGCAGGCGTCCCGGCTCTGCCGTCGAGCAGGCGCCCCACCCTGCCGCCGTGAACGCACCCCCGCCCTGCCCCGAGCAGGCACCCCCAACCCGCCGTCGAGCAGGCGCCCTCGCCTCGCCCCGTGAAAACACCCCCGCCCTGCCCCGAGCAGGCGTCCCCGCACTGCCGTGGCGCAGACAGCCCGCCCTGCCTCCGTCAAGCGGAGTCGTGTCTCCTGCTTGATGCGGGGCGGGGGTGGGGGACGGGTCCGGTGTGGCAGGATCCGCTGGCATGTCGTCGTCAGCCGTGCGGTGGTCGAACTCCCGCAACCCGCTGCTCCTCCTCCTGCTCGCGATGCTCCTGGCGGTAGGCGCCACCGCGCCCGGGGCCGCCGCGCAACCCTCGACGGGGGCGGGGGCCGGCCCGGCCGCGACCCCCGACGGTCTGCGCTTCGACGTCTCCCTGCGCGCCGACGACGACGGTTCCCGCTGGACGGGCCGGCAGCGGGTGTCGTTCCGCAACGCGTCGGACCGGCCGCTGCACGAGGTGTACCTGCGGCTGTGGGGCAACGGCGTGGACGGGTGCGGCACGTCCGGCGCGCCGTCCGCCGTCGTCGTGTCCCGGGTGCGCGGCGGCACGCCCGGGCCGCTCAGCGTCGGCTGCACGGCCCTGCGTATCGCCCTGCCGCAGCCGCTCGCGCGGGGTGGGCGGACGGCCGTCTCCTTCGACGTGTCCCTCACCGTGCCCGAAGGCACCGGCCGCTTCGGCCGGGAAGGCGCGTTCCGCTTCCTGGGCAACGCGCTGCCGGTGCTCGCGGTGCACGACGAGCGGGGATGGCACCTCGACCCGTACGTCGCGACCGGGGAGAGCTTCTACGCCCTGGCGGGCGACTACCGGGTGCGCCTCGACCACCCCTTCGCCCTCAAGGTCCCGGCGACCGGCCGGACCTGGACCCGCGACGGCGCGCCGGGGCGGACCGTCACGCACAGCGTCGCGCACCGTGTGCGGGACTTCGCCTGGGCGGCGGGCCCCTTCCGCACGGCGCAGGAGACGTCGCCCGGCGGCGTGCGGGTCAGGTCGTACTGGGCGCCCGACACACCCGCGGAGGGCGTGCGCCTCAACCGGGCGGACGGGGTCGCGGCCGTGGACCGGTTCGGCGCGGAGTTCGGCCGGTACCCGTACGGCGAGATCGACCTGGTGATGACGCCGGGCTTCGGCGGCGGCATGGAGTACCCCGGCCTGGTGCTGCTCGGCACCACCGAGGAAGGCGGCGCCGTCGTCCACGAGGTGGCGCACCAGTGGTGGTACGGCATCGTGGGCAACGACGAGTACGGCGCGCCCTGGCTGGACGAGAGCTTCGCCCAGTACGCCACCGCGCGCTTCTACGACTGGGACATGAACGCGTGCTGGTCGGAGGTGTACTGGCCGAGCGAGGACAGCGCGCTGACGAACTCGATGGCGTACTGGGCCGGGCACCCCGGTGAATACCACCTGATCTACACGGCCGGCCCCTGCGCCCTGACCGAGCTGGAGCGCACCCTGGGGGCGGATGCCATGGCGCGCCTGCTGAAGGGCTACGCACGCGACCACTGGTACGGCGTGGCCCGCACCGCCGACTTCAAGGAGGCCGCCCAGGCCGTGACGGATCTGGACCTGGCCCCCTTCTGGCGGGAGCACCGCATCCGGTGAGCGTCCGGACGGCCGCCCGGCCGGCTGGTGCGGTCTACCGGTCGCTCCACCGGTAGCGGCGCTCGGGGCGGCCCGCCTGTCCGTAGCGCAGCGACACCGCCGCCCGGCCCGTGACACTGAGGTGTTCGAGGTAGCGGCGGGCGCTGACGCGGGAGATGCCGACGCGGGTCGCGCACTCGGCCGCGGACAGCGTTCCGTCGGCGGCGCGCAGCGCGCGTTCGACCAGCTCCGAGGTCTCCACGCTCATGCCCTTCGGCAGTGAGGGCGCCACGGCCGGTGCCGTGACGCGGCCCAGTGCGCGGTCCACGTCCGCCTGTCCGCGGACGGTCCCGGCGCTGAGGTCGCTGCGCCGGGCGCTGTAGCGTTCCAGGCGTTCCCTGAGGTCGTCGGCGTCGAACGGTTTGAGCAGGTAGTCGACGACGCCCTGGCGGACGGCGCCGCGCACGGTCTCCGCCTCGCGGGCGGCGCTGATCACCATGACGTCGCAGTCCTGGCCGGCGGTCCGCAGCCGGGGGACGACGTCGAGCCCGAACATGTCGGGCAGGTACAGGTCGAGCAGGACCAGGTCGGGCCGGAGTTCGGCGGCGGCGGCCAGTGCCCGCTCCCCGCAGTCCGCCGTCCCCACCACGCGGAAGCCCGCGACGCTGTCGACGAATCCGCGGTGGATGCGCGCCACCATGAAGTCGTCCTCGACCACGAGTACGTCGATCATCGGACTTCCTCCGTCTCCCGGCCGGTCGGCTGCCCCACGGACATCCAGGCGATGAACATGGCGCCCTCCGGCGTGTTGGACACCGACACCTCGCCACCCCGGCGGGTGCACACCAGCCGGGTCAGTGCCAGACCGATGCCCCGGTCACCGCCGCGGGCGGCCTTGGTGGTGAAGCCGTGGGCGAACACCTCCTGCGCGAGCTCCGGCGCCACGCCCGGCCCCGAGTCCCGTACGACGATCTCCACGCTGGAGGCGTCCTGGCGCAGTTCGACCTCCACCCAGGCGTCACCGTCGTGGTCCGCGGTCGCGGCGGCGTCGACGGCGTTGTCGAGGAGGTTACCGAGAACCGTCGCCACGTCCGCGGAGTCGGTCGGCTCCAGCCGGTCGAGGGCGGTGCGTTCGGAGATGCGCAGCCGCACCTTGCGTTCGGCCGCGAGCGCGGACTTGGCCATCAGCAGCGCGGCGACGGCCCGGTCGCGGACCCGGCTGGAGAGGGTCAGGTCGAGCGACTCGCGGTGCCTGCGCAACGCGCGCACGTACCGGACGACCTCGTCGTGCTCGCCGATCTGGATGAGTCCGGAGATGGTGTGCAACTGGTTGGAGAACTCGTGGGCCTGGGCGCGCAGCAGTTCGGTGCTGCTGCGGAACGATCCCAGCTCGCGCTCCAGTTGGGCCAGTTCGGTGCGGTCCCGCAGGGTGGTCACCGAGCCGAGGCGGCGGCCGTCCTTGGTGACGTCCATCCGGTTCATCACCAGCACCCGGCCCCGGCGCAGGACGACCTCGTCGCGCCTCTCACCGCCGGTGCCGGCCAGGACGTCGTACAGCCTGCCCTCGATACCGAGGTCCGCCAGGCTCATTCCGACGCAGCGGTCGGGCAGGTCGAGCAGTCCGCGGCCGACCTCGTTGACCAGGGTGAGCCGCAGGTGGGGGTCGAGCGCGATCACTCCCTCGGCGATGCCGAAAAGCATCGCCTCGCGGTGTTCGGCGAGCCCGGCGATCTCCCGGGGTTCCAGGCCGAAGGTCTGGCGTTTGATCCGCCGGGCCAGCAGCCAGGAGCCGGCCACCCCGAGGACGCTGGCGGTGCCGAGGTAGGCGAGCAGGTAGGAGGAGGCGCCGTTGAGGCGCTGCCAGACCGTGGGCGAGACGCGTCCGATCATCACCGTGCCGAGGTGGTCGCCGATGTGGTCGAGGTCGTCGCCGAGGACCGGGACCTGGGCCACCAGTTCGCGCACCCCGTCCACCTCGAGCTCCCCCGACCAGCCGCGCGCCCGGGCCACGTCGGTCCCGTGGACGGGCAGCCGGGTGCCGACCAGGGTGGGGTTGGTGGAGGCGACGATCTTCCCGCGCGCGTCGGCGACGGTGACGGAGGTGACGTTCGACTGGGTGCGCCGGGTCTGCAGCAGCGGTGCGAGGGTCTCGGCGGGCGCGGGACGCACGAGCTGGCTGCGCAACAGGGGATTTCCGGCCATCTCCTCGGCGAGGGCGGTCACCCGCCGTCCCTCGACCCGGTCGAACGTCGCCTTCGACTGCGCCAGCGACACCGCGGCGACCGCGACCAGCACGATCACCACGATGGCGAGCTGCAGAACCAGCAGCTCACCGGCGAGGGTGGGGCGACGTGACGCAACGACCACTATGAACTCAACCTTCAATGGTCACACAAGGCAGACGGGGTGTCCGAGGGATCGCACAATCATGGCGCCGGACTCGCCCTAGCGAAAGAGATGAGCCATGAGATCTCGCAGAGCCGCATTTCTCGGCGCTCTTGCCACCGTGTCGATGCTCGCGGTCAGCGCCTGCGGCGCCACCGCGGACCAGGAGGACGCGGGGAGCACAGGCTCGAGCGACAAGCCCGTCACCGGTCTGCGGCTGATGGTGCCCAACACCCCGGGCAGCGGCTACGACGTGACCGCCCGGACCGTCGCCCAGGTGATGCAGGACTCCAAGGTGGCCTCCGGTGTGCAGGTGTACAACCTGCCCGGCGCCGGCGGCACGGTGGGCCTGCAGCGCCTGGTGAACGAGAAGGGCAACGGCAAGCTGGCCATGCAGATGGGGCTGGGTGTCGTCGGCGCCGCGTACACGTCGAAGTCGAAGGCGACGCTCACCGACACCACGCCGATCGCCAAGCTGATCGAGGAGGCCGGCGCGATCGTGGTGTCGAAGGACTCCCCGTACAAGACGATCGACGACCTCGTCACCGCGTGGAAGAAGGACCCGAAGAAGGTGGCGGTGGGCGGCGGCTCGTCGCCGGGCGGACCGGACCACCTGCTGCCGATGCAGCTGGCGAAGGCCGTCGGCATCGAACCGAAGAAGGTCAACTACGTCGGCTACGACGGCGGCGGCGAGCTGCTGCCCGCCATCCTCGGCGACAAGGTCGCCTTCGGCGCCAGCGGGTTCGGCGAGTTCCTCGACCAGATCGAGGCGGGCCAGGTGCGGGTGCTGGCCGTGACCAGCGAGAAGCCGATCGACGCGGTCAAGGACGCCCCGACCCTGAAGGACTCCGGCATCGACCTGGTCTTCACCAACTGGCGCGGTGTCGTCGCGCCGCCCGGTATCACCGACGCCCAGAAGAAGACCTGGGTGGACGCCCTGACCAGGATGCACGACTCGCAGCAGTGGAAGGCCGAGCTGACCAAGCGCGGCTGGACCGACGCCTTCCTCACCGGTGACGCGTTCGGCACCTACCTGGAGACGCAGGACAAGACCGTCGCCGGCCTGCTGACCGAGCTCGGGCTGGCATGAGCTCCCCCGCACAGACCGACCGCACCGAGGACACCCGCCCGTCCCGGGGTGGGGACCGCGCGCAGTACGGCATGTGCGCGTTCCTCGCCCTGCTGGGCACCGCGGTGGTCGTGGACGGCCTCGGCGTCCCGCACGTCACCAGCGGCACCGACCCCGTAGGACCGCGTACGGTGCCGCTGGTCCTGGGCGTCCTGCTCGTGGTGGTCGCCGTGCTGTACGCCGTCGACGTGGCCCGGGGCGGTCGCGGCGAGCCGGAGGCCGGCGAGGACGTCGACCTGTCCCGGGGCAGCGACTGGCGCACGGTGCTGCTGCTGACCGGCGTGTTCCTGGGGAACGCCGTGCTGATCGAGCGGCTCGGCTGGGCCATCAGCGGGGCGCTGCTGTTCTGGGGGACGGCGTTCGCCCTCGGCAACCGGCACCACGTCCGCAATCTGCTGATCGCGGTGACGCTGTCCCTCACCACCTTCTACGCCTTCGCGATCGGGCTCGGTGTGAACCTCCCGGCCGGTGTGCTGCAAGGGATCCTGTGATGGACAACCTGAACAACCTCATGCAGGGCTTCGCGGACGTCGTGGCCCCGATGAACCTGTTGCTGGCGCTGATCGGCGTGGTCGTCGGCACCGCGGTGGGCGTCCTGCCGGGCATCGGCCCGGCGATGACCGTGGCCCTGCTGCTGCCCGTCACCTACGGGATGGAGCCGGTCCAGGCGTTCATCATGTTCGCCGGCATCTTCTACGGCGGCATGTACGGCGGCTCGACGACGTCGATCCTGCTGAACACCCCCGGGGAGTCGTCCTCGGTGGTGACGGCCATCGAGGGCAACAAGATGGCGAAGGCGGGACGGGCGGCGCAGGCCCTCGCCACCGCCGCGATCGGTTCCTTCGTGGCGGGCACGATCGGCACCCTGATGCTGGTGCTGGTGACCCCGTTCGTGGTGGACTTCGCCGTCAGTCTGGGCGCGCCGGACTACTTCGCGCTGATGCTCCTGTCGTTCGTCGCGGTCACGTCCGTACTGGGCGCGTCCCGGATCCGCGGGCTGATCTCGCTGCTGCTGGGCCTGACGATCGGCCTGGTCGGCATCGACGCGGTGTCCGGACAGCAGCGGCTCACCCTGGGCGTCCCCCAACTCGCGGACGGCATCGACGTGGTGATCGTCGCCGTGGGGATCTTCGCCGTGGGCGAGGCGCTGTGGGTGGCCGCGCATCTGCGGCGCAGGCCCGCCGAGGTGATCCCGGTAGGCCGTCCGTGGATGGGCGCGAGCGACTGGAAGCGGTCGTGGAAGCCCTGGCTGCGGGGCACGGCGTACGGATTCCCGTTCGGGGCGCTCCCGGCCGGCGGGGCGGAACTGCCGACGTTCCTGTCGTACGCGACGGAGAAGCGGCTGAGCAAGCACCCCGAGGAGTTCGGCAGGGGCGCGATCGAGGGCGTCGCCGGTCCCGAGGCGGCCAACAACGCCTCCGCCGCCGGCACCCTCGTCCCGATGCTGGCCATCGGCCTGCCGACGAACGCGACCGCCGCGGTGATGCTCGCCGCGTTCCAGTCGTACGGCATCCAGCCCGGCCCGCTGCTGTTCGAGCGCGAGGCGAGCCTGGTGTGGGTGCTGATAGCCAGCCTGTTCATCGGCAACCTGCTGCTGCTCGTGCTGAACCTGCCGCTCGCGCCCACCTGGGCGAAGCTGTTGCGGATCCCGCGCCCCTATCTCTACGCGGGGATCCTGTTCTTCGCGTCGATGGGCGCGTACGCCGTCAACGCCCAGCCCGTGGACCTGTTGCTGCTGCTGGTGCTCGGGCTGCTCGGTTTCGCGATGCGGCGGTTCGGGCTGCCGGTGCTGCCGCTGATCGTCGGCGTCATCCTCGGCCCCCGGGCCGAACTGCAGGGACGGCGCTCCCTGCAACTGTCGGGCGGCGAACTGTCGGGGCTGGTGGGCGGGCCGGTGTCGTACGCGGTCTACGCCACGGTCGCCGCGGTGCTGGTGTGGCCGCTGGTCCGGCGGTTCGTCGTACGTCCCCTGCGTGAGCGAGGTGCCTGAGACATGCCTGGAGGGAAGCAGACATGACCGTACTGGTCGGATACGTCCCCTCACCCGAGGGTGAGGCCGCGCTGCGCGCGGGGATCGACGAGGCCCGCCTGCGCGGGGAGAGGCTGCTGGTGGTGAACACCTCACGGGGGGACGCCTCCGCGGACCCGCGGTTCGCGCAGGAGCCCGATCTGGCCCATGTGCGCGAGGACCTGTCCGCGCTGGGCGTCGAGTTCGACGTCCGCCAGGTGCTCGGGGGCGGCGACGCGGCCGAGGAGATCGTCGAACTGGCCCAGAAGGCGGAGGTGTCGCTCGTGGTGATCGGGCTGCGCCGGCGCAGTGCCGTGGGCAAGCTGATCCTCGGCTCGGCCGCCCAGCGGATCCTGCTCGACGCGGGCTGCCCGGTCCTCGCGGTGAAGGCGGCGGACCGGTCGTGATCCTGAAGACGTTCGGCTGGTCGTTCGCCGTCACGGCGCTCGGGCTCGCCTTCGCGGCCTGGCAGTGGGGCTGGGAGGCCTTCGGGATCGTGCTGATCCTCTCCGTCCTGGAGATCTCGCTGTCGTTCGACAACGCGGTCGTCAACGCCGGGATCCTGAAGAGGATGAACGCCGTCTGGCAGAAGATCTTCCTCACCCTCGGCATCCTGATCGCTGTGTTCGGCATGCGGCTGGTGTTCCCGGTCGTGATCGTCGCCCTCAGCGCGAAGGTCGGTCCGATCGAGGCGGTCGAACTCGCCCTCGACCAGCCCGCGCGGTACGAGGACCTGGTCACCGACGCCCATCCGGCGATCGCGGCCTTCGGCGGGATGTTCCTGCTGATGATCTTCCTCGACTTCGTCCTGGAGGACCGGGAGGTGAAGTGGCTCGGCCGGCTGGAGCGCCCCCTGGCCCGGCTCGGCAGGATCGACATGCTGGCGGTCTGCGTCGCGCTGGTCGCGCTGCTGGTCACGGCGACCACGTTCGCGACCCACGCGCACGTCAGCACGGGCCACGCCGACCGATCCGCGACGGTACTGCTCTCCGGCATCGCCGGCCTGATCACGTACCTCGTGGTCGGCGGGCTCTCCGGCTACTTCGAGGACAGGCTCGAAGAGGAGGAGGAACGCGAGCACGAGGTGGAGGAGAAGGCCAGGGCGGAGGGCCGGCCGGTCACGGTCGTCGCCCTGGCCGGCAAGGCCGCGTTCTTCCTCTTCCTCTACCTGGAGGTCCTCGACGCGTCGTTCTCCTTCGACGGGGTGATCGGCGCCTTCGCCGTCACGAACCACATCTTCTGGATGGCCCTCGGTCTCGGCATCGGCGCGATGTACGTCCGCTCGCTCACGGTCTACCTGGTGCGCCAGGGCACCCTGGACGACTACGTGCACCTGGAGCACGGCGCCCACTACGCGATCGGCACCCTCGCGGTGATCCTGCTGGTCACCATCGAGCACCAGGTCAGCGAGGTCGTCACCGGTCTGGCCGGGGTGGCCCTGATCGCCGCGTCGTTCTACACCTCGGTCCGCCGCAACCGGGCCGAGCGGCCGGCTCCCGCGGAGCTCACCGGGGCGCGGTGAGCCGCGAACGTCGGGACCGCGGGTGCGCGGCGCCCCCGCGGTCCTTCGCGCGTACCCGTCTGCCGCCGCGCGTTTCCGACGCCCCGACATCGCCGCCACGCCTCGGTCCTCCGCGGCATCGAGGAGGCCGCGCGGGCCGCGTCCCGCGCGGTCGGGATCGGCGTCCTGCAATCCGCCGACGAGGCAACCGCCGCCGTCGACCGCCCTGAACCCCCTGGTCCGGGTGACGTTCCGCAGCGCGGACGCGTGGCCGGACATCGACCGCATCGGGCTCGGCAAGGGCGTCGGCCGGCGGATGCCTCGAGCTCACGAGGGCTGCGGACGCCGACCGGGGCGCCGGTCCGGCCGGAACCGTATGACGTCGCTCCGTCGGGGAACACGGTGGCCAGCCCGTGTCCGGTCAACCTGTCAGGAGGGACCATGAGTCTGCTGCGTCTGGTCGGTCGCCCCATGCTGGCCTCGATGTTCGTCTCGGGCGGCCTCGAGTCCCTGCGAGCGCCCGAGCAGGTCTCGTCGGCCGCCGAGCCCGTCGTCCGGCCCGTCACCGACCGGGTGGAGGTTCTGCCCGACCGCACCGAGCAGGTCGTACGGCTCAACGGGGCCGTCCAGGTGGCGGCCGGCCTGCTGCTCGCGACGGGCCGGGTCCCCCGGGTGGCCGCGCTCGCGATCGCCGCGACCCTCGTGCCGACCACGCTGGCGGCCCACCGGTTCTGGGAGGCGGAGGATCCGGACGAGCGCACCCGGCAGCGCATCCACTTCCTGAAGAACGCGTCCATGCTGGGCGGGCTGATGATCGCGGCCGCGGACACCGGGGGCAGCCCGTCCCTGGGGTGGCGCGGCCGGCACGCCGCGCGCGGCGTGCGGCGCGAGGCCCGGCTGGTGCGACGGTCGGTCCGGGCCACGGCCCGCCCCGCGGCTGCGGCCGGCGCGGTCCGCGCCCGCCTCATCCGCTGACCGGGCACCCAGGGTGCCGTGACGGACGTCCGGGGGCCGGACGTCCGTCACCCCGCTCCCGCCCGCCGCGGAGTGACGGCGGGCGGCCGGCGCCGCGTGCCGCTGGTCGCCTGCCCGAGTGACGGGGAGGCGGCCGTGACCGAGACGGCGGGCGCGGAGGAGTGACGGCTGTCGCCGCCGCGGAGCGGCGGCGACAGGGGGGCACGGTGGTCATGGTGACGGCCGGCGCGGGCCGGGGTCGGCCGCGGCTTGCGGCGCAGCGGGCATGGGCTCATAGTCCGAGGTATGGACGCGCGCGAGACGGCGCTCCGGCAGGCGTACGGCCATGCCGTCCGGTGGCTGGCGTCCCTGTCCGAGCGGCCGGTCCCCGCCCGTGCCTCGGTCGAGGAGATCGTGTGCGCGCTCGGTGCCGAGCTGCCCGACGGTCCGAGCCCTCCCGCCGACGTCGTCGACCTGCTGGCCACGGCCTGCGATCCGGGGCTCACCGGTTTTCCCAGCGGCCGCTTCTACGGGTTCGTCGTCGGCGGCACCGAACCCGCCGCGCTGGCCGCCGACTGGCTGGTCAGCGCCTGGGACCAGAACTGCGTGATGCGTGCCGTCTCCCCGGCGCACACGGCGGCGGAGGACATCGCCGGCGCGTGGCTGCTCGACCTGCTGGGGCTGCCGGCCGGCAGCGCCGTCGGGTTCACCACGGGTGCCACGATGGCGAACTTCACCTGTCTCGCCGCCGCCCGCGACACGGTGCTGGGCCGCGCCGGGCGGGACGTCGCCCGCGACGGCCTCGCGGGGGGACCGGCGCCGCGCGTCCTCGTCGGCGCGTCCCGCCACATGGCCGTCGACCTGGCCCTGCGCTACCTGGGCCTGGGAGCGCCGGAACCGGTGCGCGCGGACGACCAGGGGCGCATCGACCCGGGGGCCCTGCGGCACGCCCTCGCGGCCGACGGACGGCGCCCCACGATCGTGGTCCTCCAGGCCGGGGACATCCACTCCGGCGGCTTCGACCCCTTCCCTGAGACGGTCCCGGCCGCGCACGAGGCGGGCGCCTGGGTGCACGTCGACGGCGCCTTCGGGCTGTGGGCGGCCGCCTCCCCGCGTCACGCCCGGCTGACGGAGGGCTGCTCGGCCGCCGACTCCTGGGCGACGGACGCCCACAAGACCCTGAACGTCCCCTACGACTGCGGTCTCGCCGTGGTCCGGGAACCGGCGGCCCTCCGGGCGGCGATGGGCCTGCACGGCGCCTATCTGATCCAGCACGAGCGCGGCGACCCCGTCGACAAGGTGCCCGAGCTCTCCCGGCGCGGCCGGGCCTTCACCGTGTGGGCCGCGCTGCGGTCCCTCGGCCGGTCCGGTGTCGCCGACCTGGTCGAGCGGCTGTGTCGGCACGCCTCCGCGTTCGCCACCGGCATCGCCCGGATCGACGGCGCGCGCGTCCTCAACGACGTCGTCTTCACACAGGTCTGCGCCGAGTTCGGCGACGACGACCGTACGGAGCGGGTGCTGACCCGACTGCTCGACGACGGCACGACGTGGATCAGCGGCTCCGTGTGGCACGGCCGTCGGGTCATGCGGATCTCGGTGAGCAACTGGTCGACGACCGACGAGGACGTCACCCGCGCGCTCGAAGCGATCCGGCGCGCCGCGGCCGGTGCCTGACCGCCGCGCCACCCCGCCGCGCCCCACCGGCCGGGCGGTCACCGGGAGTGCGGGGCCGGCGGCGCAGGGTCTCGGGCGCCGGCTCGCCGGTGGCCGTGGCGCGAATGACGTGGTCGGCGAAACCCGGACTCCCAGGACAGCGGCCTCCGGGACGACGCGACGATCCTGATGCCCGAAGGGCAGCCGGTGGCGCGCCGTCGAGTGCCGGGGCCGGTGTCCGGGACGCCGGGGTGGGTCGGGGTGTCCGGGTATGGGGTGCCCGGCCGGCCTGAGGCTCGGGCTCCGTTTCCGCCTCAGAAGCTCGGGTTCCGCTCAGAAGCTCCCGTTCCGGTTTCCGGCGGGGGCACGGGCTCACGCCGCCGAGGGCACCGGAGCGACGCTGACCCTGGTGTGCGCGGACCGCCTCAGCCCACGACGACTCCGGCGGGTGTCGGGGCCCGGTCCCGCCCGAGGAGCGCGCCGCCGAAGTTCTCCTCGACCTCCGCCCTCTCCGCCGTGTTCGGGTAGGGGTTCGTGCAGGCGGTGCCCGCGCTGGAACCGGACATCAGGCTGGAGCAGGGTCCCGGCTTGCGGTCGGGCAGACCCAGGATGTGCCCGAGTTCGTGGGCGGAGATGCGGGTCGTGTCGTAGCCCTGGTCGACGGCCTGGCGCCCGATGTATACGGTGCCGTTGCCCAGGGTGGAGGGCAGTGCGCGCGGCCAGCCGTCGTCCGCCAGCACCCGGATGTTCGCGCGTTGCCCGGCCGCCACCGGCCGCAGGTCGACGGCGTCCACGCTCTCGTTCCAGATCGCCGCGCCCCGGTCGACCGCGCTCCTGAACTCCGCCGAGCCGCTCGCGTCGTAGGTGAGGACACGGGCGGCGAGGGGTTGGCGCGCGGCCCGGGTGGAGTCGGCCGCCCCGGCCTCGCCGCCCGCGAGGGACAGGGACACCGCGAGGGCGGCGGCCAGACCGCCGGTCAGCGTACGGACGTGCATGATCGACCTCCTTACAGAGGGAGAGAAGTCGTGCTCATGACACTCTGGGCCTGCCCGGCGGGGACCGGTCCGAATCCGGTCGGGTGATCCCGTCGCACTTCGGAGTGCGGACGGCGGTGGAACGGGAACCGCCGTGGGAGGGGGCCGACCCGCACGCGACCGTACGGACCACATGATGCAGACCTTCCTGCCGTACCCCGACTTCCACGCGTCCGCGCTCGTCCTCGACCGCCGTCGGCTGGGCAAGCAGCGGGTCGAGGCGCTCCAGGTGCTGCGCGGTCTGACGGTGCCCGGGTACGGCTGGCGACGGCACCCGGCCGTGCGGATGTGGTCCGGCTACGAGGAGGCCCTGGTGCGCTACGGGCTCGAGATCTGCCGGGTGTGGCGGGAGCGCGGCCACCAGGACAGCTGTGCCGCCACGCTCGTCGCCGACCTCGCCGTCGTCCGCCCCGGAGCGCCCGTGCGCGACCAGGCGGAGCTGGCCCGGGCCGGCGAGCTGCCACCCTGGCTCGGTGACGACGCCGTGCACCGCAGCCACCGGTCAGCGCTCCTGCGCAAGGACCCTGACGTGTACGCCGCCCTCTTCCCCGGCGAGCCGGACGACCTGCCGTACGTGTGGCCGGCGTCCGACCGCGACCCCGAGGCCCGCTCCGGCTGACCCGCCGCATCCCCGGGCGGCGGTTCACCGGGGCCGGGGACCGATGGGCCGCCGGTCTCCGTCGTCGTCGGAGCCCGGGGTGGGGCGCGTGGGGCGGGCCCCGCGGCGCGCTCGGGCTCCGGCACGCCGGTCACGACCGAAGTCGCCCGGCCGTAGACCATCGGCCGATGGCCCGCTGCGCCGCGCCTGCCCAGACTCGTGACGGCGACGGGCCGGACGACGGCGGGAGAGCGGGAGCGTGGACAGGGTGAAGAGGGCAGACGGGTCGGCGGACGAGGCCACGGTGGTGAAGGAGTCGGCCTGGGCCGTGACGCTCTTCTGCGTCGTGTGCGGAGCAGGGCTCGGCTGGCTGGTCACCGTGCTCGCCGACTGGCTGGTGACGCTTCCCTGGGCGCCGTTGGAGGGCCCGGCCGAACTGCTGACGTCGATACCCGAGCCCGGTCTCACCGTCGGCGCCGTGTGTCTGGGTGCGCTCGGTGGCCTGTTGCTCGGGTGCGTCGCGGTGCACGAGTCGTTGGGGGTCACGGTCGGCGACCGCCACGTGATCCTCCTGGTCCGGGACACCACCCAGGAGTTCCCCCGCGGCGAGGTCGCCCTGGTGTGCCGGGACCGCAAGCAGCTCGTCCTGCTCGGTGCGGACGGGCTGGAGATCGCGCGGGAGGACAGCGGCCTGCCCTGGGGGCGCCTCGCCGACGCGTTCACCGCACACGGCTACGGCTGGGCGGACGAGGACCCGTACCGGGACGAGTTCCGCCGTTGGGTGCCCGGGACCCCCGGGCTGCCCGAGGGGGCGGACGCGCTGCTGCGGGCCCGCGCGGAGGCCACGGCCACGGACGGCGGCGCCGAGGACGCCCGGGAGTTGCGGCGGGAACTCTGGCGCCTCGGCGTCGTCGTACGGGACGGGAAGGGCCGGCAGTACTGGCGTGCGTCGCGGCGGCCCTGACCGTGCCGGGACCGGCCGTGGCCGGATCCGTCCTCCGCGCCTCGGGTACACCCGGACCACCACGCCAACAGCTCGGCGAGCGGCGGCTGTGACGGCCCCATCGGAGCGCAGGGGCGCGCACCGTGTCGCGGCGTGGTTCCGGCGCAGCCACGCCCGCGGCATGTGCGGCTCGCGGCCGAGCGGCGCCGGCCGCCGGCACGGTCGTCGCCGGCCGGGGTCGGCATGGGTCCGCCTCCCTGCGAGGCAGGGCCGGCCGGTCAGGGGGCGCAGCCGCCCACGCGTCGGGTGCTCAGCGCCACGTCGTCCATGCGGACCTCGTACGAGGAGGGCGTGGGGTCGGCCTGGTAGAGCTGCCAGCCCAGCTTGAGCGTGTCGAAGCGGGGGAAGACGAAGTCGCCGGCCGCACCGCCGTGCTCCTTCGTGGAGACCGTCAGCTCGGACCGCTCCTCGCCGTCCAGATAGACGGTGACGCGGTTGTCGCGTGCGTCGAGGTGGAACTCGGCGCAGGTCCAGGTCGCGTCCCGGGCGGGAGCGGAGGTCTTCCAGGCCGTCCAGTCGCCGGTGGGGCCGAGGTCGGAGCCGACACCCCAGAAGTCGGCCCGCTCGGTGGGCACGTACTGGCCGCCCAACGGCCGAACCAGTGTGGGTGCGTCGGAGCCGGATGCCTCCGCGACGGTCCAGTGCGCCCAGTCGGGGGCCGTGGGGAACCGGTCGACGCGCAGCCGCAGACGGGCCCAGAAGCTGTTGCCGGCGGGCGCGAGGTCGGACAGGACGAGGAAGGCGCGCCCGTTGCCCTCCGTGCGCAGCCGCAGTTCACGGCCGCGGCCTGCGGTCCCGGGTACGACGGTCAGTGAGCCGTTCGAGGTGTCGCTGGTCCAGCCGCGGCCGGCGGTGACCGGGCCGAGCGGGAGGCGGTCGAAGTTCTCCCGGACGACGGTGCCGGGCGGGAGGGGGGTGGCCGAGGCAGTGGGGGGCGGCGCGAGCAACGCGGCCGAGACGGCCAGGAGCGAGGCTGCGAGCTTCCTCATGCGAGTCATGAAAGTACAGTCTGCAACATCCGTACCGGGTCACGGGAGTGGTCCCCGCCCGGCGGACCGGGTACTCGACAGGTACTGATTGTGGAAGGAACCGACAGGATGATCATCTTCGGCACCAAGGGTTACCTCTACCAACTCGCCATACTGACGCTGGTGTGCGGTCACTGCCGCAACCCCGCCGCCCACACGCTGCGCAAGCGCGTCACGAAGTTCACCCTGTTCTTCGTGCCGCTGTTCCCGATCTCCACGAAGTACACGACGCAGTGCACGTTCTGCGGGGCCGAGCAGAAGGTGGCCAAGGAGCAGGCCGAGCAGTTGCAGGTCCAGTCCGCGGGCGGCCCCGGCGGCCAGCCGTACGGGCAGCCGCAGCGGATGTCCTAGGGGGCCGCGGCGCAATGGCCCCCGTCCCGCCTGGTCGGCCCCTGCGCCGGTGCGACCCTGGAGGGGGGAGCCGAGTGTCCGAGTCTCCGAGTGTCCGAGAAGGACGACCCGGGAGGGCCAATGGGACGGGACGTCCCGGCGATGGTCTTCACCCGTGAGGACCGCCGCCGGTACCGGAGCAAGATGCAGCAGTGCCTCGAGACGTTCGCGCAGATGCTGCGCGAGGCGCGGTTCGAGTCGGAGCGGCCCCGGGTCGGACTGGAGATCGAGCTGAACCTCGTCGACGACGAGGCGAGGCCGGCTATGCGCAACAGCGACGTGCTGGAGGCGATCGCGGATCCCGCCTGGTCCACCGAGCTGGGCCGGTTCAACCTGGAGATCAACATCGCGCCCCGTCGTCTGACCGAGGGCGGCCCGGACTCCTGGGAGTCCGAGATCCGGGCCGCGCTGAACCACGCCGAGGAGCGCGCCCGCTCGGTCGGCGCGCACCTGATCATGATCGGGATCCTGCCCACGCTGCGGCAGGAGGACGTCGGCGAGGCGGCGCTGTCGGAGAACCCGCGCTACCGGCTGCTCAACGACCAGATCTTCGCCTCCCGCGGCGAGGACCTGCGCATCGAGGTGGACGGCGCCGACCGGCTGCACACCTACGCCGACACGATCACACCGGAGGCGGCGTGCACGAGCACCCAGTTCCATCTCCAGGTGTCCCCGGAGGAGTTCGCCGACTACTGGAACGCGGCGCAGGCGATCGCCGGCGTACAGGTCGCGTTGGCGGCCAACTCACCGTTCCTGTTCGGCAGGGAGCTGTGGCACGAGACCCGGATCCCGTTGTTCGAGCAGGCCACCGACACCCGCCCGCAGGAGTTCAAGGTGCAGGGGGTGCGGCCGCGGGTGTGGTTCGGGGAGCGCTGGATCAACAGCGTCTTCGACCTGTTCGAGGAGAACCTGCGCTACTTCCCGGCGCTGCTGCCGCTGTGCGACGAACAGGACCCCTCCGAGACGCTGGACCGTGGCGACATCCCGGAACTGGGCGAGCTGACGCTGCACAACGGCACGATCTACCGCTGGAACCGCCCGGTCTACGCCGTGGCCCACGACAAGCCGCACGTGCGGGTGGAGAACCGGGTGCTGCCCGCCGGCCCGACCGTCGCCGACACCCTCGCCAACGGCGCCTTCTACTACGGCCTCACGCGCGCCCTGGTGGAGGAGGAACGGCCGGTGTGGTCGCGCATGTCCTTCTCGGCCGCCGAGGACAACCTGCACACGGCGGCGCGGCACGGCATCGAGGCACGACTGTACTGGCCCGGGATGGGCGAGGTCCCTGTGTCGGAGCTCGTCCTGCGGCGGCTGCTGCCGCTGGCGCACCGGGGGCTGGAACGCTCCGGCATGGACACGGCCTGGCGCGAACCGCTGCTCGGCATCATCGAGCAGCGGTGCGTCGCCGGCCGCAACGGGGCACTGTGGCAGAAGGAGATGTTCCACCGCGTGGACGCCGCCCGCCACGCCGGACGGCACGAGGCGCTGCGGCGGATGACCGAGCTGTACATGGACTACATGCATCTCAACGCTCCCGCACACACCTGGCCGGTCGACTGACGTCCGGGGCCGCCCGCCGGCGGGCCTGCTCCCGCGGCGGACGGCCCACGACGTCCCGTGGCCGTCTCAGCAGAGGCGGCCGGTGTAGTGGGCGCCCTGGATCCTGGCGGCCGAGCCCAGCCAGGAGGTGCCGGGGCCGACACACCGCTCGTGGTCGGGCGACAGGGCGACCTCGACCTTGATGATCACGCGGGAGCCGTCGGAGGTGCAGTGGTTGTAGAAGGCGTCCGAGCCGGTCTCGTAGAACCCGCAGGGGGCCGCGGCGGCGGAGCCGCCCGCAGCGGTCACGGCGGCCAGGGAACTCAGTACGAGGGCGGCGGAAGCGAGGACACCGGTCATCATGCGACGAGCGCGCACAGCGGGGCTCCTTGTCAGGAAGGGAATCGGCGAGAAGACACCCCGCGTCCGGTCGAGGGCCGGGGTGTACGCCTCAGGATCCTTCCGTCACGACCGTGCCGGTGATCGGTCGGCGGACGGTTCACCCAGCGAATCGTTCATCTCTACGCCGCCCGGGTGACACCAGCCGCGTTCAGAACCGGGCCGCACGCGAGGGGGCCGCCGTACGGCCGACCGCCGCCGCCAGTTTGCGCAGGCGGCGCCAGTCGAGGCGGGGCGGTGCTTCGGGGACGCCGGGACGGTTGCGCGGGACGCGGACCCGCAGTGCGCGCCGTTCGATGCGGCAGCGGACCGGGGCGGGCAGCGTGAGTGCCTCGCCGTCGAGACCGATCTCCAGGTGGGGTTCGTCGGCCTCGACGACCACCTCGGGGGCGGCGAGCACGGTGAGACCGTCGGGGTTCGGGGCGAGGAGCAGTTCGGCGGCCTCGACGGCGCTGTCCACCCGCACGGCGAGCACGCCCAGCTTCCCGGAGTCGAGCCGTTCGCGCCGGCCGAAGCCGAAGGGGTCGTCGAGGCGGTAGGGGTTGTTGCTGACCAGCACGGCCTGCGGGCCGGTGATCGTGACGCCGCCCGCCCGTGCGGTCAGGCACGGGCCCTGCTGTCGGGTGAGCAGGTCGGGCAGCCGGTCCAGTGCCGCGCCCACCTTGTCGTCGCGGTAGCCGGGGCTCTGGACGACCGCCCCGTACACCCCGAAGGACGCGTTGTTGACGAAGGGGTGGTCGTCGGCGAAGCCGAGGTCGACGCGGAGTTCGACACCGTCGGTGAGGGCGTCGAGGCAGGTGGAGGGGTCGTCGCGGTCCAGGCCCAGGTCCATGGCGAAGTGGTTGCGGGTGCCGGCGGAGATCACCAGGAACGGGATGCCGTGTTCCGCGGCCACGGCGGCGACGAGGGCCTGGGTGCCGTCGCCGCCCGCGACGCCCAGGAGGTCCGCCCCGTCCGCGACGGCGGCCCGGGCCAGGGCGGTGACGTCCTGGTGCCGTTCGGGGTCGAGCAGGAGGACGCGGGCGCCGAGGCGCTCGGCCTTCTCCCGCAGCGCGAACTTCTCGACCTTGCCGCCACCGGAGCGCGGGTTGAGCAGCAGGAACGGCCGCTGCGGCGGTGGCGTGCGGTGTTCCTTGACGCGGACCGGGCGCAGGCCCGTGCTGCGCAGGGCGTACCGGCCGCTCCAGACCGCCAGGCACCACAGCAGCAGGGACAGCACGACCGCCCAGAGCAGGTTGACGGTCACGAACAGGACGACCACGGTGACGGGGGCGGCGACGGCGAGCACGGCCGCCGCGACGCGGGCCGGCCCACGGCGGGAGAGGACCCACCACAGGGCCGCCGCGGTGAGGGCGAGTCCGGCGAGGCCCGCCGCGAGCAGCACCAGCCCGCCCAGGCCGCCGGCGGCGAACGGCGGCAGCGCCGCCGACACGGCCGCGGCCAGCGCCGTCCTGGCCGCCCACCGCTGCCGGCGGTGCAACCGGTCGCTCCCCGCCGCTGTCATAACGCCCCTCCACTCGTACGGCGGCCGCCGCAGGAAGGCCTGCGGCACCGCACCGGACCGTCACCGTGCCGCCCGCCAGGGGTCGGCCCGGCCACGTGCACCATCGAGGCTCCCCCACCGGTGTACACCTCGGATCCGAAGATCCCTTGGGGCGGCGCCATCGGTAGCGTACGCGGCCCTGGCACACGCTTTCGGCCGGGTCGGGAGCCGCACGGCGCGTCAGCCGGTCAACGACAGCCCTCGGAACCACCAAGGGCCGACCAAGATCCGCCCACGGCTTCCCCCCGTCACCCCATGATTCGGCAACTCGCGCGATCACCACCGCCGTCGGACGTACGTTCCCCTGCGTGAACTCAGAAGTCACCCCCGACAGAGTCGGCGGCCACGAGCCGACCGCTATCACCAGGGCGCTGCGGGGAGCGCCCGCCCCGCGCCGCCGCGTCCTCTTCGGCGCCGGCCTGGCCACGGCCGCCGCGGTGGGCGGCGTCGCCCTGGGCGCGGCCCCCGCCTCCGCCTCGCCCCGTCCCGCCGCCCGCCCCCGTACCCCGGAGCAGGCACTGCGCGCGCTGGCCGAGGGAAACCGGCGCTGGCGCACCTACAGCGAGAGGCACCCCGACGAGACACCGGACGTCCGGCAGAGCGTGACGTCGGGTCAGCACCCCTTCGCGGTGGTGCTCGGCTGCGTCGACTCCCGGGTGCCGCCGGAGCTGGTGTTCGACCAGGGCCTCGGAGATCTGCTCACCGTGCGCAGCGCCGGGGAGGTGCTGGACGAGGCGGTCCTCGGCAGCATCGCCTACGGGGTGCTCGAGCTCGCCATTCCGCTGGTCGTGGTCCTCGGTCACCAGTCGTGCGGCGCGGTCCGCGCCGCCGTGGACACGGACCTGTCCGGCGAGCGGCTGCCCGCGCACATCCAGTACCTGGCCGACCAGATACGCCCGAACATCGACCGGGCCCAGGAGGGGGACGCCCGGGTCGCCGCGACCATCGACGCCAACATACGGTCCGTCCGCTCCCGGCTGGCCGCCGAGCCCGATCTCGCCGCGAAGATCGCCTCGGGCGGGCTGGCCGTCGTCGGCGCCCGCTACGACCTGACCACCCAGCGCGTGCACCGCGTCTGCTGACCCCGTCCACCCCTGTGTCCCCGGCGCGCGGACCGCTTCGGCCCGCGCGCCGGGGACACCTGTGCGTGGTCAGCGGCGACGCAGCAGCCCGGGGGCCACGGCCGCGATGACGGCGACCAGCAGGACGGTGAAGCCCGACAGCGCGGCCCGCTCGCTGACGTAGCGGGTGGCCACGCCCACACCGAGCACCGGTACGGCCAGCCCGACTCGGGGTGGCCGTCATGCCGTCGTTCGCCGCCCCCGACCGGGACGACCCGCGCCTGGCGGTCAGGGCGCTCAGCGATCCGGACATGCGCTGGACGCTCTCCGTCGCCACGGCCTCGGCGCGCCGCCCGAGCGCCGCCCTGCGGGCGCTGCTGCACCTCGTCGACCGCTATGTGCAGCTCACCTGAGGGGTCCTTGCATTCTGCCCGCCCGGGCCGCGCGGGCCGGGTGGGAAGAAGGAAAGGGACCCCCAAGGGTGGTCCGTTCGTGGAGAGCATGCCCCTGCGCAGTCCGGCCCACGTGCGCGACC
>NZ_JBVIAY010000011.1:0-104524 GCF_055573695.1 Streptomyces sp. NPDC030143 | reverse complement strand
CCCACCCAAACCCCCCCTTTGGGTCGTTCTCCCCCCTCTCCACCTTCTGTTCCCCCCCCCCCTAGGGTTTCTTTTCCTCCCCCCCCCCCCCCCCCCCCGGCCCGGGCGGGCAGAATGCAAGGACCCCTCAGGGGCGGTCAGTTCGTGGAGAGCATGCCCTCGCGCAGTCGGGCCAGCGTGCGCGACAGCAGGCGCGAGACGTGCATCTGGGAGACCCCGAGCCGTTCGCCGATCTCGGCCTGGGTGAGTTCCTCGACGAAGCGCCAGTGCAGGATCTTGCGGGAGCGTTCGTCGAGGTCGGCGATCATCGGCGCGAGGGCGTGGAAGTCCTCCACCAGCTCCAGGGCGGCGTCCTCGTCGCCGATGAAGTCGGCCAGGGCGGCCTCGCCGTCCTCGCCGGAGCCGATGGCGGCGTCCAGGGACGCGGATCGGTAGCCGTTGGACGCCAGCCGCGCCTCGACGACCTCCTCCTCGGGCAGGTTCATCAGCTGGGACAGCTCGGCGACGGTCGGCATGCGGCCCAGCCGGCTGCTCAGCTCCTCGGTGGCGCGGGCCAGCTGCACACGGGCCTCCTGGAGCCGGCGCGGCACGTGCACGGCCCAGGTGGTGTCGCGGAAGAACCGCTTGATCTCGCCCACGATGTAGGGGATGGAGAAGGAGGTGAACTCCACCTCGCGGGACAGCTCGAACCGGTCGATGGCCTTGATCAGACCGATCACGCCGACCTGGACGATGTCCTCCATCTCCTCCGGGTCCCGGCTGCGGAAGCGGGAGGCCGCGTAGCGCACCAGGGAGATGTTCATCTCGATCAGGGTGTTGCGTGCGTACTGGTACTCGGGGGTGCCCTCCTCCAGCACGTTCAGCTGCTGGAAGAACAGCCGGGTCAGTTCGCGTGCGTCCCGCGGTGCGATCTTTGCGGGGTCCGCGACCTCGGGCAGTCCGGCGCGCTGCGCCTGCGTCGTCGCTGACGTCGCGGTGATCATGGGTCCCTCCCCGGTTCGGTTTTCTTTCCCCGCCCGGCCCGCCTACCCCGGTCCCCGGCCTTCATGCGCCGTCCGGGCCGGCGGACTTTCCGTCCCGCCGTCGGAGGCGGTCAGCGGCGTACGCGGGCGGCGGTGGTCAGCTTGCGGGAGGTGGTGATCAGCTCCTGCCGCTCCTGGGCCGAACCCACCATCGGGCGGGAGCCGTTGAGCGGTACCTGGGCGCTCTCCGGCAGGAACCGCACGGTCACCAGACCGATCGCCCCGGCCACCATGAGGTAGTACGCGGGCACCAGGTCGTCGCCGGTGAGGTGCACGAGGGCTTCGGTCACCAGCGGGGTCGTGCCGCCGAACGCGGCGACGGCGAAGTTGAAGCCGATGCCCATGGCGGCGTAGCGGACGGCGGTCGGGAACAGCGCGGGCAGGGTGGCGGCGCTCGGCGCGGCGAAGCACGCCAGCAGCGTCGACAGGATCAGCACGCCGGCGACCGGCGCCCAGGTTCCCTCCGTCTTGAGCAGCAGGAAGGACGGCACGGCGAGGACGATCATCGCGACCGCCGCGACGCCGTAGACGGGGCGCCGGCCGATGTGGTCGCTGAGCCGTCCGACGAAGGTGATCAGCAGGACGATCCAGACCATGCCGACGAGCACCAGCAGGTCGGCGAAACCGCTGGATCGGCCGAGGTTCTCCGTCGCGTACGTCGGCAGGAAGCCGGTGACCATGTAGTTGGTGACGTTGTAGAGCAGCACCAGGCCCATGCAGACCAGCAGCGGCCGCCAGTGCCGTTGGACGATCGTCCTGAACTCGCTGCCCGCCGACGTCTGCGCGAGGCTCTGCTCATGGGCGTCCAACTGCTGCTGGAAGGCGGGCGATTCCTCGAGCCGGAGCCTCAGGTACAGGCCGATCACACCGAGCGGGCCGGCGATCAGGAACGGGATGCGCCAGCCCCAGGACAGCATCTGTGCGTCGGTGAGGGCGAGGTTCAGCAAGGTGACCAGGGCCGACCCCAGGGCGTAGCCCACGAAGGTGCCGAAGTCGAGCCAGCTGGACAGGAATCCGCGGCGGCGGTCGGGTGAGTACTCGGCGACGAAGGTGGTGGCGCCGCCGTACTCGCCGCCGGTGGAGAAGCCCTGCACCATGCGGGCGAGCAGCAGCAGGATCGGGGCGGCGATGCCGATGGTGGCGTAGCTGGGGATGAGGCCGATGGCGAAGGTGCCGGCCGCCATCATGATCATGGTGGTGGCGAGGACCTTCTGCCTTCCGAGGCGGTCTCCGAGGGGCCCGAAGACGAGCCCGCCGAGCGGTCGCACCACGAACGCCGCGGCGAACGTCGCGAAGGAGGAGATGACCTGGGCCGCGGGCGACGCGCCCGGGAAGAACACCTTGCCGAGGGTGGCGGCGAGGTAGCTGTAGACGCCGAAGTCGAACCACTCCATGCAGTTGCCGAGGGCGGAGGCGCCGACGGCCCGTTTCAGCAGCGGCGCCTCGACGACCTCCACGTCGTCCTCGCGGAAGGCGCCCTTGTTGCGTCGCAGCCTTCGCTTCAGGTCGTCGCGCACCTGCTCGGGCAGGTCGCCCGGGTCGTTTCCCACCGATCGCGTCCCCGACGGAGCGGACCGCGGATCGGGCATTGCACCGGCCACAGCGTTACCTCAGCGCCTTTCTCACGACGAGCTTCCCAGGGCGTTCCGTCGGGATCACGCGCTCCCGCGCCCTCCGTGGCGGATGCCCGTGTGTGTGCTTTTCACTCCTGCCCCACCGGTCGCGTCGGGTGCCGCTGGGGCGGGGTCGGGTCAGGCCAGACGCCTGCGGATCCGTTCGGCCTGGGTGTCGCGGTTCTGGGCGCGGTACAGGGTCAGGGCCCGGTGCCAGGCCGCTCGGGCACGGGAGGTGTCGCCCAGGACGTGGTGGGTCTCGGCGAGATGGGCGAGGGTGTCGGCCTCGTTGGAGGAGTCGGCGTGTTCGCGGAAGAGGACGAGGGCCTGTTCGTAGTGGTCCAGGGCCTCGGTGTGGCGGCCGGTGTGGTGGGCGATGTAGCCGAGGCTGTCGAGGGTGGAGGCGGCGTCGCCGGGGCGGCCGTGTGCCCGGTACAGCCGCAGTGCCTCCTCGCAGTGGGTGCGCGCCTGCGCGTAGCGGGCGAGTCGGGCGAGCATCCAGCCGACGGCGTTGAGCTGGTTGGCCTGCCAGACGGGGTGTTCGAGCCGCTGGTAGAGGGCGAGGGCGCGCCGGGCGTGTTCGAGGGCGCGCTCGTCGTCGCCGTACTGCTCCCAGACGCGGCCGAGGGTGCGGCAGATGTGGGCCTGGCCGGCGGTGTCGTCGGTGCGCTCGGCGAGGGTGAGGGCCCGGCCGAGGTGGTCGAGGGCCTGGCGGTGATCACCCGTCAGGGAGCGGGCGTGGCCGAGGCGCCAGTGGGCCAGTGCCAGGGGGCCGGGGTCGTCGCCGTGCCGTTCGGCGGCGGTCAGGGCGGCCTGCCAGACGGTGAGGTACTGGGCGAGGTGGTAGCCGCCCTGGTGGTAGGAGATGAGCGTCCAGGCCAGGTGCCAGACCTCGGGATGGCGGCCGGTGGTGAGGGCGAGGGACTGCACGGCGAGCAGGCAGGCGTGTTCGGTGTCGAACCACCGCAGGGCCTCGGTGGTGTCTGCGGGTCGCAGCGGGACGCAGCCGGGCGCCGGGGGCCGGGGTTGGACCGCGAAGGGCGTATGCGGGCCGTCCAGGAGCCGGTTGGCGGTGTGCGCGGTGTGGACGTGGAAGTCGACGAGCCGGGTCAGGGCCGCTTCGACGTCCTGCTCGGGGCGCCGGTGGGCGAGTTCGGCGGCGTAGAGGCGGACCAGGTCGTGCATGCGGTAGCGGCCGGGCCGGTCCTGTCGGATCAGGTGCGCGGACTCCAGTTCGGTCAGCAGCGCCCGGGTGCGGGCGGGGCCGAGGGCGGCGAGGCTCGCCGCGGCGGCGACGCCGATGTCCGGACCGGGGGCCAGGCCGAGGAGGGCGAAGAGGGTTCCGGCCGGCTCGGTGAGCGCGCGGTGCGAGGCGGCGAACGCGGCGCGCAGGTTGGCGGTGAGGTCGCCGATGTCCAGCGCGTCGAGGCGGTCGGTGGCCCGGCTCAGTTCGGCGGCGAGGCCGTCGAGGGGGAAGTCGGGGTGGGTGGCGGCGCGGGCGGCGACGATGCCGAGGGCCAGCGGCAGTCCGGCGCAGTGCTCGACCAGCGCGGCCACGGCCTCGGGTTCGGCGGCGACGCGGCGTTCGCCGAGGTGGCCGGCGAGCAGGCGGTGGGCGTCGTCCCGGCCGAGGACGTCGAGCGGCAGTGGCCGGGCGCCGTGCGTGGCGACGAGCGCGGTCAGCCGGCTGCGGCTGGTGACGAGCACGGTGCACGAGGGGCTGCCCGGGAGCAGGGGGCGGACCTGGTCGGCGTCGCGGGCGTCGTCCAGGACGACGAGCAGGCGCCGCCTCGCGACCAGGCTCCGGTAGAGCGCGGTCTGCGCGTCCAGGCCGGGCGGGAGGGAGTCGGGGTCGGCGCCGAGCGCGTCGAGGAACCCGCGCACCGCCAGAGCCGGGGACAGGGGTGGTGCGGCCGGGTCGAAGCCGCGCAGGTTCACATAGAGCTGTCCGTCCGGGAACCGGTGGGTGTGGTCGTGCGCCCAGCGCAGCGCCAGCCAGGTCTTTCCGATGCCCCCGACGCCGCCGATCGCGGTGATCACCACGGTGCCGCCGGGGCCGTCGCCCGCGGCTGCTTCCAACGCCTCGGTGAGCCGGTCCAGTTCCTTGTCCCGGCCGGTGAACACCGCGGGCGGAGCGGGCAGTTGGCGGGGGACGGTCACCGTCGGCGAGGCCGGGGCGGTCGCCGCCGCAGCCGGTCGGGGGGCGGTCGGCTCAGGGTCGCCGGCGAGGATCCGCTGGTGCAGGTCCCGCAGGGGCACCCCGGGGTCCACGCCGAGTTCCTCGGCGAGCCGGTCACGGGTGCGCCGGTAGTGGGCCAGGGCGTCGGCGGCCCGGCCGGACCCGTACAGGGCGAGCATCAGCTGGCCGGCGAGCCGCTCGTCCAGCGGGTGGTCCTCGGCCCGCGCGGTGAGGTCGGCGAGCAACGCGCCGTGGCGGCCCTGCCGCAGGGCGAGGTCGTTGCGGTCCAGTTCGGCGGCGAGGCGCTCACGGCCGAGAGCCGCGCGCTGGGCGTCGAACCAGGGCGTGTCCAGGCCGGCGAACGCCTCCGCCCGCCACAGGCCGAGCGCCTCTTCGAGCAGGGCGGCGGCACGTCGGTCGTCCTCGGCGGTCCGGGCCCGGTCCACCAGGTCGCGGAAGCGGTGCAGGTCCACCGCCGAGGCGTCGACGTCGAGCCGGTAGCCCCCGGGTTCCTTCGCGATGCGCACGCCGGCGTCCTCGGCGCCGCTCAGCGCCTGCCGCAGACGGGACAGATAGCTGTAGAGGGTGGAGCGGTACCGCTGCGGTGGACGGTCCGCCCAGACGCGGTCGGCCAGCCGGTCCACCGTGACGGTGCGGTTGGCGTCGACGACGAGAGCCGCCAGGACGCCTCGCTGCCGGAGGTGTCCGACGTCCAGCCGCCGGCCGTCGATCAGGACCTCGATGTCACCGAGCACCGTGAACCGCGCCGTCACCGCGCCGATCCCCCCGTCCGCGCCGCCTGTCCACCCGGCCTGCGGCCGGTTCTCCCCTCCACCCTGACCCGGAGATCCGGGAGATGCCCGAGGTTCGGTCGGAGTCGGCCGGAAACAGTGGGT
Source organism: Streptomyces sp. NPDC030143 (assembly GCF_055573695.1). Taxonomy (NCBI): domain Bacteria; kingdom Bacillati; phylum Actinomycetota; class Actinomycetes; order Kitasatosporales; family Streptomycetaceae; genus Streptomyces; species Streptomyces sp. NPDC030143. The sequence continues at coordinate 98,814 of NZ_JBVIAY010000011.1, read as the reverse complement.
CGAGCGATGCCCGTACGGGGGCGGGCACCTCACCCCCCGCGAGCGCCGTCGCGGCGCCGTCGGCACGACGGCCTGCGGGAGGCGGCGGCACGCGCTGCCCGGCCGGCCGGACGACCCCCGGTCCCCCGCCTGTCCCCGGCCCGGACCGGGACGAGTCGCACATCACACCGAACTGCATCAAGATGGGCATCAGGTCCTGTGCCGCGCTCATCGGCGTCCTGCCGCCACCGACCGTTCCCCGTCCTCGACGGGGCCTGCCCGGCACGGGACCGCTGTCCGCCACCGTGCGCCCCGAGGGCCGCCCGGACGGTGGCGGGATCCCGGACTCCACGAAGGGGGCTCACATGCCCGTCGACCTCAACGACCCGAACCCGCTGTCCTGGAAGGGCGCCTCCGGAGACGCCGACACCATGCTGCGGAACCTCCAGGCGAACATCCTCAAGGGGCACGTCCGCGAGCATCTGCACATCCTGCTGCTGCGGTTCGGCGAGGGTCCGGAAGCCGCCGCCGACGCCCGGGCGTTCCTGTCCGGCCTCGCCCCGCTGACGAAGTCGGCCAGAACCCACCTGGAGGAGGTCGAGGAGCACCGGCGGACCCGCGCCCCGGGCACGCCCTACGTCGGCGTGGGACTGACCCGGGCGGGCTACGCATCACTGGGCCTGGCCGACCGGGCACCCGCCGACGGCGCGTTCGCGCGGGGCATGAAGGACGAGGCGACCCGGTCCGCGCTCGGCGACCCGGAGCCCGAGCAGTGGGAGGAGTGCTACCGGCAGGAGATCCACGCGGTCGTCCTGGTGGGCGACGAGGAGGCCGCCGCGGCCGACGCCAGACTCCGGGAGGTCAAGGCGCTGCTGACCGGCTCGATCCGGGTGCTGGGCCAGGAGCGGGGCCGCGGTCAGCGCAACGCGGACGGCAACGGCATCGAGCACTTCGGCTACGTCGACGGCCGCAGCCAGCCCGCCTTCCTCACCGAGGAACTGGACGAGGAGCGGCTGCACGGGGACGGCGTCTCCGTGTGGGACCCGACGCAGCCGCTCGGACGCGTCCTGGTCCCCGACCCGGCCGCGCCCGACCCGGCCACGGACTTCGGCAGCTACTTCGTGCTGCGCAAGCTGGAGCAGAACGTCCGGGTGTTCCGGGAGGCCGAGAAGGAACTCGCCGACGCGCTGAAGCTCGACAACAGCGACCGCGAGCGGGCGGGCGCGATGCTCGTCGGCCGCTTCAAGGACGGCACCCCGCTGACGTTGCAGGCCCGGCCCGGCGCGCACAGCCCGGTGATGAACGACTTCGTGTACGCGAGCGACGGCCCCGCCGACAAGTGCCCGTTCCAGGCGCACATCCGCAAGACGAACCCGAGGGGTTCCGGCGGCTTCGGGTCGCCCGAACACGAGCGGCGCCACCTGATGGCGCGGCGCGGACAGACGTACGGGGAGCGGGTGGAGGGCGACGAGCCCGAGACCGGTGTCGGCCTGCTGTTCATGGCGTTCAACTCCGACCTGATGGACCAGTTCGAGTTCACCCAGACCAACTGGGCCAACAACGACGGCTTCCCGGCATCCCCCGAAGCGCCCCTGCCGGGACTGGACCAGGTCATCGGGCAGGGCGAGCGCCCGCCGGCGGCCTGGCCGCGGGTCTGGGGCGAGCCGGAGTCCCAGGAGGCCCCCGCCGCCCGGCAGGCCGTCACCATGAAGGGCGGCGAGTACTTCTTCATGCCGTCACTGTCCTTCCTGCGCAGCCTGTGACGGTCCCCGTCGCACGAGGGCGTCCTCACCGACGAACGAGGGCGTCCTCACCGACGGAAGGGGGCGCGCTCCCTGACGAAGGGGGCGTGCTCGCCGCCGACGGGGGTGCGCTCGCCGCCGACGGGGGTGTGCGCTCGCCGCCGCCGGGGCGACCTTCGCTGCCTGACGGGGCGTCCCCCCGCACCGAGCGGAGGCGCCCCTTCGCTGCCTGATGGGGCGTCCCCCCGCCCCGAGCGGAGGCGCCCTCACCTCACGGCGACGCGGGGCGGAGTCCTCGTCGCTGGGCTGAGGCCCCCTCACCTCCGAGGAGTCCTCACCTCCGGGCGCCTCCGCCCGCGGAGGCGTCCTCCCGTGAGCGGTCATGGGCGCCGGCCGGCCGCTCATCCTGCGATCCGGACCACGCGGGCCCACTCGGGCGGTGTGTCCGGTACGTGGTCCGGGTCGTTCTCGCGCCATCCGGCCGGCTGCCGGGGGAACAGGCCCACCACCGTCCGGCAGGGCGGTCGCACCGACGGCCAGGGGGTCTGGCCGTCGGTGAGGACCACCAGGACGTCGGGGGCGGGCCGTGCGCGCAGCGCCCGCGCGAAGCCGGTGCGCAGATCCGTGCCGCCGCCACCCACGAGTGTGAGGCCCTCCGCGCGGCACAGCGGGTGGGCGATCCGGGCCGCCGCGTCGCAGGAGAGCACCGTGACCAGGTCGCGGCGGCCTCCCACGGCCCGCGAGATCGCGGTGACCTCGAGGAGGGCACTGCCCAGTTCGGCGTCGCTGACCGACCCCGAGGTGTCGATGATCACGCAGACGCGCGGCGGCCTGCGCCTGAGGCTGGGCAGCACGGCGCCGGGCACCCCGGCCGAGCGCCGTGACGGCCGGCCGTAGGTGTAGTCCTCGCCCGCGCCGCCGCCGGACACCGCCGAGCGGACCGCCGCCCCGAGCAGCTCCCGCCAGCGCTGCGGCGGGTGGAAGGCCTCCTCCGCCCACCGCCGCCAGCTCCTGGGGGCGCTGCCGGGTCGGGCGGTGATGCCCTGCGCCACCCGGAAGCGGACCGCGTCCCGCTCCTGCGGGCTCAGGCCGTGGGCGCCGTCCGGGCCGAGGTCCCATTCCCGGTCCCGTCCGTCGGCGCCGCTGCCGCAGTCCAGCCAGGCCAGGTCCTGGGTGTGCTGCCCGAGCCGGAACCGGCGCAGGTAGTCCTCCATGAGCTTTCCCTCGGGCAGCCCCAGGGCCCCGGGGTGCACGGCGTCCTCGGGCCGCTCCAGCCCGTCGCCGAAGGCGTCGTCGTTGATCTCCAGGTCGGCGGCGATGTTCATCCGCAGCCGCTCCCCCGCACCGGTCAGCCCGCGCTCGTGGGCGACCCGGTCGCTGCGCCCGTGGTGGTCGCGCAGCAGGTGCGACACCTCGTGCACCCACACGCCGGCGAGGTCCTCCACGGCAGTCCGGTCGACGAACGCGGGCGACACGTAACACCGCCAGTGCCGGTCGACGGCCATGGTCGGCACCTGCCGCGACTCCACCGGGTGCAGGGCGAACAGCGCCGTCGCCAGGTAGGGCCGGGCCCGGGCGGCGTGCAGACGGGCGGTGAACAGCTTGTCGCGGTCCAGTGCCCCGGGCGTCCGCGCCGTCATCGCCGGGCCTTCGCCGGGACGGCGGTCCGGGCGGCGGTGCGCGCCGCCACCCGGTCGGCCTGCCGGGACAGGTCCACCGCTCCGGCGAGCCGCTCGATCGACTCCGGGACGTCCCAGTCCTCGCGGCGCAGCGAGGCGAGGGTGCCGGCGGGGACGACCACGAGGTCCGGGGCCCCGGTCTCCACCGCACGGACCAGCAGCGCCCAGGCGGCGTCCCAGCGGTCCTTCCCGGGCCGCTCGCGGACCGCCGCGACGACGGCGTCCAGGACGGCCTGTCGCAGGTCTCCGCGTTCGGGCAGGACGGCCGCCGCCGGGTCGGCGAGCAGGTCCTCGGGGTCCGGCAGGTCCATCCGGTCCAGGCTCGCCAGCAGTTCGAGGCCGGGTCCGTCCCCGACCGCGCCCCGGACGAGGAGGGAGAGCACCTCCCGGGAGGAACCGGCGGCGGTCGCGAAAGCGATCAGGTGCAGGGTCATCTCCCAACTGCGGGGCGACGGCCAGGCACCGCCCCGGCGGGTCTCCCCGCCGGGCAGCCGGTGCACGAGTCCCGGCCGGGCCGCGAGGAGCCCGCACACCGCGCGGCGCGCGAAGTCCACGGCCTCCGGCAGCCGCCCGGGGTCGAGCCGCGGCAGACTCGCCCGGGGCCATGTACCGCCGAGGCCGCGCACCACGACCTCGTGGTCGTGGGTCCACTGGAGGTGGACGAACCGGTTGGCCAGGGGCGGGCTGAGCTCCCAGCCGTCGGCCGCCGAGGAGCGCGGGTTGGCGGCCGCCACGATCCGCACGCCGGGCGGCAGCCGCAGCGCACCGATGCGCCGCTCCAGCACCAGGCGCAGCAGCGCGGCCTGGACGGCCGGCGGGGCGGTGGACAGCTCGTCCAGGAACAGCAGCCCCCGGCCGGCCCGCACCAGGCGCACGGCCCAGTCCGGCGGGGCCATCGGAACGCCCTGCTCCGCCGGATCGTCGCCGACGACGGGCAGGCCGGAGAAGTCGGACGGCTCGTGCACGCTGGCGATCACCGTCGTCAGCGGGAGGTCGAGGGCCTCGGCGAGCCGGGTCAGGGCAGCGGTCTTGCCGATCCCCGGCTCGCCCCAGAGCAGGACGGGCAGGTCGGCGGCCACGGCCAGGGTCAGCGCCTCCAGTTGGGTGTCGGGGCGGGCTTCGGTGGTGGTCTCGCGCAGCAGGGTCAGCAGGTCGGCGGCGACGTCCAGCCGGGAGGCGGCGGCCGGGTCGGCGGGGGCGAAGGGGGTGCACGTGGGCATGGGCGATCACCTTGTGGGTTCGTGAGCGGACCGAGGAGAGGGAGGAAGGGAAGGGAGACGTGCGCACGCGCGGGGGCGTTCGGAGCCCGGCCCCCGGATCAGTAGAAGGTCGCGTCGTGCGAGCCGCGCGCCCGGCTGTCGCGCGGGCGGCGTGCCCGGCCGTCGCGGGAGCGGGGCTCGTCGTCCGGGGACGTCCGGTCGAGCCCGTGTCCGGCCAGGCCCGCCCGGTAGAGCCCGTAGGCGATCCGCCCCCGTGCGGCGGCCTCCAGGGCGTCCCGCAGGGCGCCGTCGCGCAACACGGCGTCGGGGCCCAGGAGCCCTTCGACGATGGCCGACGCGCCGGCCGTGTCACCGTGCTGGAGGCGTTCACGGACACCGGTGAGGCAGTCGGGGCGGCGGTGCGCCTCGTCGACGGCCCGCAGACAGGGCAGCGGCGGTCCGCCGAGCGCGGCCAGCAGTTCCTCGCGCCGGATCTCGTCCGGGTGGTGGTCCAGCGGCGCCAGGACGCCGTCGACCAGGCCGATGTGGTGCCGGGCTCCCCGGCAGTCCACGCGGCGCGCCGGTGCCGCCGGGTCGACGGTCCGGGGCGGAGCGGTCGCCGGGTGGCCGGGGAGAAGGGCGGAGGCGACCAGGGGGTGCAGTCGCTCGGGCTCGATCGCGTCGGCGCGCACCAGGTCCAGGTCGGGCAGCGTCCAGGTCGCCGCGTCGGGCAGGACCGGCAGGGGGCGGGCGCCGCCGTCCGGGGCCGCCGCCGTGATGCGCGGTGCGGCCGGCCCGGCGCGGTCGTGGTCCGTGACCACGTCCAGGACCAGCCGGTCACGGGCGCCGAACCGCACGGCGACCCGGCCGGCGGAGCGTCCCTCGGCGCGCAGCAGGATCGCCGCCTCGGCCGCCCAGCGGTCGACGGCACAGCGGCGCCCCGGCGGCACCGCCCCGAGCAGGCCGGGGTCCACCGGGGGCCGGTGGTCCGCGGGTGACCGGTCGGCCCCGCAGCGGACCGTCAGCTCCCCGGTCCTGCGCGCGTCCCACAGGTGGCGGTGCAGGTCGAGCCGGAAGCGCCGGCCGGGGCGCGGATGGGGGTGCCGGCGGGCGTCGGGGTCGTCCCGTGAGCCGTCCCACAGCGCGAGGCTGACCCGTTGTCCGGCGTCCGCCCAGGCGGGCGGGGTGCGTACCACGAGGTGCACCGGGGGCGCGTGGTCGCGTCCGGTGTCGTAGCGGGCCAGGGTGAGGGTGAGTCCCGGGCGCAGCAGCCCGTCGGGGGCGATCCTCGGCAGGTGCCAGCGCAGCAGGTCGGGCGCAAGATGTCGCAGGTCGTCGCGGATCCGGGCCGCGAGGTCCGGGCCGTGGGTACGGGCCGCACGGCGCAGTTGGAGGTCGACGTCGAACCCGGCGGCGGCACAGGCCCCCGCCCAGTCGCCGGCCTGTCGGCGGGCGGTCGCGGTGTCGATCATGGAGGGCGGTACGGCGTACTCGCGTACGCGTCGCCAGAAGGAGAGGCGGGAGTCCCCGTGCGCGAGGTGAGTGGCCATCAGCCCTCACCTTGCGCGGACGGGACCCCCCATCTGTCAACGGAGGAGGTCGTCATCGCGGGGAGCCTAACCCGCCATGTCCCGGCCGTGCCACGGTTTATCCCCGGTCCCGCCGGCGGGTCCCGGTCACCGGTGGACGAAGGACGGCAGGGGCGGCCCGACGGCCGGACCGACCCCCGCCGCGATGCCTGACGGTCAATCAGGAAATGGTGCAGGAAGCGCCGTTGAGGGTGAACGCGGTCGGCGCGGGGTTGGTGGTGCCCTTGCCGGCGATGAAGCCGACGGTGACCGAGCCGCCCGCGGGGATGGTGGACGTGTAGGAGGCGGCGGCGACGCTCACCGAGGCGCCGTTCTGCGTGGCGGTGCCGCCCCACATGTTGCCGACGGTCTGGCCGCCGGGGAAGGAGAAGCCGAGCGTCCAGCCGTTGACGGGCGCGGTGCCCGTGTTGCGGACGGCGATCTCGCCCTGGAAGCCGCCCGGCCACTCGTTGACGGCGCGGTAGGCGACCGAGCAGGTGCCGGTCGGGGCGCCGGCGGTGGTGACGTTCACACTCGCCGAGCGGGCCGATCGGTTGCCGGCCGCGTCCCGCGCGTAGACCGCGAAGGTGTACGGGGTGGCGGCGGTGAGGCCGGTGACGGTGACGGCGTTGGTGGTGGCGGACGCCACCGAGGTCTCGGAACCGCCGCTGACGCGGACCACGTCGTAACCGCTCACGCCAACGTTGTCAGTGGCCGCGGTCCAGCCCAGCGTGACGGACGTGGCGGTCACTGCGGAGGCGACCGGGGTGCCGGGGGCGGTCGGGGCCTCGGTGTCGCCCGGGGCGCCGCCGCCGAAGACGGTGGCCTCCTCGGCGGTCTCGGCGATGCCGTCGGGGCCGTGGAAGATGCGCTGGCCCCAGGAGCTGAGGCGGCTCGGGTCGAAGTCGATCGCGAGGTCGAGGACCGGGTCGGTGTTGCCGCTCCACGACCAGGCCAGGTAGCCGAGGTCCAGCCGCCGGGCGGCCGCCATCATGGTGTCCTCGTCCGGGTCGCCCCACTGGTCGGCGGGGCCGCCGAACTCGCCGATGAGCAGGGGCAGTTTCGCGGCGACGAAGGCGTTCAGGTAGTCGTTGATCTCCGCCGCGGTGTCGAAGACGCTGTACATGTGGATCGAGAAGATCAGGTTGCCGGTGGGGTCGGCGTCGTACACGTTCCGGGCGTTGGCGCGCATGACGCCCTGCCAGTCCTGGCCCCAGTTGGGCGCGTCCACCATGATCGTGTGCTCGAGTCCGGCGGCGCGCAGCTTCTTCACGGCGGCGATCGTCGGCGCGGTCCAGCCCTCGGGGGCGGTGTTGCCCCAGGGTTCGTTGCCGATGTTGACGATGACGTAGTTCTCCTCGCCGGCCAGGACGTCCTTCAGGCCGATCCAGTAGTCGGCAGCGTGGTCGAGCGTGCCGGCCGCCGCCTCCTCGTTGTAGCCGGTGGTGTCGTGGACCTCCAGGACGCAGATCAGCCGGTTGGCCTTGCACCGGGCGATGATGCCGGCCACGTCCTGGGGGGTGTTCTTCGTCCAGCGGTGGCCGTCGGAGAGGACGACGCGGACGGTGTTGGCGCCGAGCGCCTTGACGTCGGCCAGCGACTGCGTCTCGCCGGGGTACCAGGTGTGGGCGTGGTTGACGCCGCGCATGACGAAGTCGTTGCCGTTGCCCTCGAGCAGCCGGCCGTCGCTGATGTGCAGGCCGGTGGCGAGGGCCCCGGGCGAGGACGGGCCCGCCTGGGCGGCGGCCGGGGTGAGCAGCCCCAGGGCGACGGCGAGTCCGACCAGGCCGGCCCATACGGTCCGGGTGACGGTGCGTGACGTGCTTCTTGCTCTTCTCACTGCGACTCCAGGGAGTGAGCGCCCGGTGGGGGTCCGGGCAGCGGAAAGAAGCTTGGGAGCGCTCCCATGAAGCCATCATGCTGAGTACACGTCAACCCGCTGGCATGCTGCTTCCCAGGAGTCGGCAGGCGACGACAACGGACGGAGATCCTGTGCAGCGCGTTCCCACCCCCTCGTCGGTGACGGAGTTCCCCGTGGGGGACGAGAAGGCCGGGCCCTACGGCATCACGGCCGGGCCCGACGGCGCCTTGTGGCTCACCCTGGTCCACGCCGGCCGCATCGCGCGGCTCACGCCCGAGGGCGAGGTGACGGAGTATCCGCTGGACTCGCCCGGGTGCCGGCCGACCGTCATCGCGCCCGGGCCGGACGGTGCCCTGTGGTTCACCCGGTACCACGACCACCGCATCGGCCGGATCACCGTCGACGGCGAGCTGCGGTCCTTCCCGGTGCCGACGCCGGACAGCGGCCCGTTCGGCATCACCGCGGGCCCCGACGGCGCGGTGTGGTTCACGCAGATGAACACCGACCGGATCGGCCGGATCGACCACCGGGGCGAGATCACCGAGTACGTCGTTCCCGTCCCGGGCGGCTTCCCCTCGACGATCACCGCGGGACCGGACGGCGCCCTGTGGTTCACGCTCAACCAGGGCGACGCCATCGGCCGTGTCGAGGTCGACGGCGCCGTCACGGTCCACCCCCTGCCGACCCCCGGCGCCGCGCCGGTGGGCATCACCGGTGACGGCGTCGACCTGTGGTTCGTCGAGATCGGGGCCGGGCAGATCGGCCGCATCTCGGTGGACGGCCGTGTCGAGGAGTTCCCGCTGCCCGACCGCGCGGCCAGGCCCCACGCGATCACCTCGGCCGGCGCCGGGGAGTGCTGGTTCACCGAGTGGGGCGGCAACCGCGTCGGCCGCATCACCTCCGACGGCCGGATCACCGAGTACGACCTGCCGTCACCCTCCAGCGAACCGCACGGCATCGCCGTCGGCCCCGACGGCGCGGTGTGGGTGGCCCTGGAGACGGGGGGTGTGGCGCGGCTCCGGCGATGACGACCGCGCCTGCGCCGTACCGCGCCCCCGCCTCCTGCCGCGCCGGCGGACCCACGACGACCTCAGGCGTGTCCTGAGCGGCGCGCGGCGGGCGCTCCCGCCACCCCGGCGACGTCACGTCCGGGCGGCGGGAGGCGGCAGTGCGGGTCGCGGGGTGGCCGCAGGCGGCGGGTCGGGGGTGCGGCGGCGGGCGGGGGTCTCCGGACGGTGCGTGCCGGCGGGCCGACGCGCGTCGACGGGCTTGCGGGTGTCGACGAGCGGCGGGTGTCGACCGGCGGCGGGTGTCGGCGGGCCGGGCCCGCGTCGACGGGCCGGCCGGTGTCGACGGGCCGGCCGGTGGAACCCGGCCCGCGCAGGCAAGGTCCGCCGGGTGCTGGATCGGACGGATGCCGGGCGCCCCCGGCCGGAACAGGCGAGCGCCGAGCGCCTCCCGACTGCTTCCGGCAGACGCCGAGCGCCTCGCAGCCGGACCGGACGGATGCCGGGCGCGTCATGGCCGGTTTCGGACGGACGCGGGCGCGTCACGGCCGGTTCGGACGGATGCCGGGCGCCTCGCTGCTTCCGGAGGGGGCCGGGCGGCTTCCGGAGGGGGCCGGGCGGCTTCCGGAGGGGGCCGGGCGCGTCACGGCCCTCGGGGTGGTGGGTCGCCGTCCGGATCCTTCGGGGGGCGGCCGTGGGGGTTGTCCCCCGCGGTGAGGTGTTCCAGGACCTCCACCAGTTCCTGGCAGGCGCGTTCCACGGAGCGGCGCGTGTTGCGCTGTTCCACGATGACGGCCGACAGCAGCAGCGCGGTCAGGGCCATCGTTCCGTTGAAGGCCTGGAGTTTGATCATGACTTCGACACGGGACAGCCGGGCGAACGGGCCGACCTCGTCCGTGGCCGCGACGGTGGCCAGGACGGAGGTGAACAGGGCGCACACCATGCTGCCCGCGAGCTGGAAGCGCAGGGCCGCCCAGATCAGCAGCGGGTAGACGAGGAAGAGCAGGCTGATGTGGCTGTGCGTGGCGAAGGGGACCAGGGCGACGGTGATGAGGGCCAACCACGACGCCTCCCCCCAACGCGCCAGGACCGGCGGGCTGCGCAGGCCGTACAGGAGCAGCAGGACGGGCGTGACGAGCAGGACGCCCATCGCGTCGCCGACCCACCAGGCGAGCCAGACGGGCCAGAAGCTGTCGGCGGCGAGTTCGTCGGTGAGGACGAGCACGCCCACCCCGACGGTGGAGCTGAGCAGCATGGCCGTCAGAGCCCCGAGGAACACGAGGGCGAGTCCGTCGCGCAACCGCGCGAGGTCGGTGCGGAAGCCCACCTTGCGGAGCATGAGGTACGCGCAGACGGGGGCGGCGGTGTTGCCCGCGATGTTGACGAGCACGACGGGCCGGAGGGAGGTGAGCGACAGGATGACGAACAGCGCTCCGAGCGCGATGCCGGCCCACGCCCGGAGGCCGAGGAGCAGCAGGCAGGCCACCGCGACGCCGGAGGGCGGCCAGATGGGTGTGAAGACGGCGCCGTCGACGACGAGCTGCCGCAGCAGGCCGAGCCGCCCGGCCGCGTAGTAGCAGCCCGCGACCACCATCGTCTCGACGGCGAGGACGGCCGGCCGGCGCAGTTCGCTGGTACCCACCACAGCAGCCATCAGACACCGGCGCGAGACGGTCGGCGAGGTGGGAGGCGCCCCGTCCGGCCCTATGGCTGAACCAGCCCCCCGTACACCCCCGCCCGGCGCGCGTACTCCCCGATGACCCCGTCGTGGCCGACGACCAGGACGGCCGCGTCGTCCTCGTGGCCGACGCGTTCCGCGCCCTTGATGACGGCGGCGGCCAGGGAGCCCGCGTCCATTCCGGCGACGGCGGCGATGCCGGCGAGCCGCACGACCTGGTCGAGGCCCTCCTCGACGCTCATGGAGGGCCCCTCCACCACGCCGTCCGTGAGCAGGACGAACACGCCGCCCTTGGTGAGCCGGTAGCGGGTGACCGGGTACTCCATGCCGTCCTGGACGCCGAGCGGCGGCCCCCCTTCGTCCTCGGCGACGCCGGACTTGCCGTCGGCCGTGGCCCACACGCACGGGATGTGGCCGGCCCGGGCGCTCTCCAGCACGCCGGTGGTGGGGTCGAGGCGCATGAAGGTGCAGGTGGCGAAGAGGTCGCTGCCCAGGGAGAGGAGCAGGGCGTTGGTCCGGGCGAGGAGTTCGCCCGGCTCGCTCGTGACGGAGGCGAGGGCCCGCAGGCCGACGCGGACCTGGCCCATGAAGGCGGTCGCCTCGATGTTGTGGCCCTGGACGTCACCGATGGACAGGCCGATACGGCCGTCGGGCAGGGTGAAGGCGTCGTACCAGTCGCCGCCGACGTTGAGGCCCTGGTAGGCGGGCATGTACCGGACGGCCAGACGCAGGCCGCGGGCCGCGGGCAGGGCCCGCGGGAGCATGCCGCGCTGCAGGGCGATGGCGAGCTCGACCCTGGAGCGCTGGAGCTCCGCGCGCTCGCGCGCCTGGGCGGTGAGCGAACCGAGTCTGGCCAGCAGCTCGTCGCCGTCGTCCGTGGTGCGCTTGCGGGCCATGGATCACTCCGGAGAGGACGGTAGCCCCTTCGGGGCGAATGTCATATTCCGCGTTTAATGGATGATAGCGACTCGGGGGTGGGGTCAGACAGTGCGGAGCCGGGCGGACCGGTGGAACCGGCAGGGTCCGTGACGAGCGGGCCCGGATCGGCGGATCGGCGTCCTGTCCACCCTCAACGCGGCCGTGCAGACCCGTCTCCCGGCCGGGTCAGGGCCCGTGGCCTGACCGTGTACCTGCTCGTCTTCCAGGGCGGCCGGGCGCCGGCGGCGCCGCTGTCGGCCCGGGCCGGCCCGGGAGCCCTCGTCGGCCCCGGGGCCGGGCCAGGTGGCCTCCGTCGGCCCGGGTCCAGGCCCGGACGCCCCCGTCGGCCCGGCTCGAGGTCGAGACCGCGCGTGCGCCTCTGGGCCAGGCGCGGTGCACGTCGGGCGATCCGTGTGCGTCCGGCACCCCCGGCGTGCCGGACGCCGACGCCCGGAGCGGGCCCGCGGGCCACCGGGTGGTGAACGGGCCCGCGCCGCCCGACACTGGCTACGGAACCTCGCGCGCTCCCCGGCGGACGCGCCCAGGAGATGACACCGTGAACTCCTTCTCCCCCGGCTTCCGGGGCCGTGCCCGGCGGTTGACCGACAGGCTGCCGCCCGGTCAGTACCCGACCGAGTCGTTCCCCGTGCTCTCGGCCGGACCCACGCCGAAGGTCTCCGTCGAGACGTGGCGGTTCACCCTGACCACGGAGGCCGGCGCGACGCACGCGTGGACCTGGGAGCAGATGATGGCGCTGCCGCAACAGGAGACGGTGCGGGACATCCACTGCGTGACCCGCTGGTCGAAGTTCGACACGCGGTGGCGGGGCGTGCCCGTCGACGCCTTCTTCGAGGACGTGGAGACGGCCGCCGGCTTCGTCGTCGTCGGCAGCCACGGCGGGTACACCACGAACCTGCCGCTGGAGGACCTCCTCGACGGCCGGGCCTGGATCGTCCACACCTACGACGGCCGGCCCCTGTCGCCCGAGCACGGCGGCCCGGCCCGGCTGCTGGTACCGCACCTGTACTTCTGGAAGTCGGCCAAGTGGGTGCGTGACATGCAGCTCACGCACGAGGACGAGCCCGGATTCTGGGAGAGCGCCGGCTACCACGACCACGGCGACCCGTGGCGCGAGCAGCGCACCTGGGGCGACTGACGTGCCCGTCGCCTGGCGCCCGGCGCGGCTGGTCGAACGGCGCCCGCAGAACGCGACGGGCCGCACCCTGGTGTTCTCGGTGGCCGGCTGGCCCGGCCATCTGCCCGGGCAGCACGTCGACGTCCGGCTGACCGCCGACGACGGCTACCGGGCCGTGCGCAGCTACTCCCTGGCCGCGCCGGCCGACGCCACCCACCGGATCGAACTGGGCGTGCGGGCCGTGCCCGACGGCGAGGTCTCGCCGTACCTCGCGGACGACCTGCCGGTCGGGGCCGAGGTGGAGGTGCGGGGGCCGCTCGGCAACTGGTTCGTCTGGCGGCCGGGGCGGACCGAACCGGTGCTGCTGGTGGCCGGCGGCTCCGGGATCGTCCCGCTGGCGGCCATGGTCCGCGCCCACCGGCAGTCCCGTGCGCGCGGGCCGTTCCGCCTGCTGTACTCGGTGCGCGACGCCGACGACGTCTGGTACGCCGGGGAACTCGCCGACGGGCACCCCGGCCTGGACGTCCGGATCCTCTACACCCGCACCGCCCCGCCGGACGCCGACCGCTCCCCTGGCCGGGTCACGGCGGCCGACCTCGCCCGGGCGACCGACGGGCTGCCGACGGCCGGCCCGGTCTACGTCTGCGGTCCCACCGATTTCGTCGAGACCGTCGGCGATCTGCTGACCGACCTGGGCCGCGACCCGGCGACCATCCGCACCGAACGCTTCGGCTGACACCCCGACCTGGAGGATCCGTGGCCGACACCACCGCCCACCTCGACGGAAACTGCCTCGCCGGACCGCTCTCGGAGATCCTGGCCGTGGAGCCGACCGCCGCGTGGTGGCGCTGCCCGGAGTGCGCCCGTTCGGGGCCGCTCGCCGAACTGCACGTGTACGGTCCCGAGCCGGGGCTCACCGCCCGCTGCCCCGGCTGCGCGCACGTGGCGCTGCGGCTGGTGCGGCGGGACCGGTACGTGTGGCTGACGCTGGGCGGGGGCGGCGTGGCGTTCCGCTTCGCCGTCGCCTGACCCCTGCCCCGCCGTCGTCCGGCCCCACCTCGCGACGTCGGCCCCCACCTCGCCACGCCGTCGCCCGGCCCCGCCCCGCCGTCGTCCGGCCACCGCCGACCCGGACGGTACGGCGGTCAGCCGCCGAGCGCCGCCATGACGACGTCCTTGGCCTCCTCCTGCACCTGGCGGAGGTGGTCGGGGCCCTGAAACGACTCGGCGTAGATCTTGTAGACGTCCTCGGTGCCCGAAGGACGGGCGGCGAACCAGGCGTTGGCCGTGGTCACCTTGATGCCGCCGATGGCGGCGCCGTTGCCGGGGGCCTCGGTGAGGACGCCGGTGACGGCCTCCCCGGCGAGGGTGTCCGCGGTGACCTGGGCCGGCGAGAGCCTGGCGAGCAGCGCCTTCTCCTCGCGGGTCGCGGGGGCGTCGATGCGGGCGTAGGCGGGCTCGCCGAAGCGGGCGGTCAGGGCGGCGTAGTGCTCCGACGGCGTCCTGCCGGTGACGGCGGTGATCTCGGAGGCCAGCAGCGCGAGGATGATGCCGTCCTTGTCGGTGGTCCACACCGAGCCGTCGCGGCGCAGGAACGATGCGCCGGCCGACTCCTCCCCGCCGAAACCGAGGGAACCGTCGGCCAGCCCGTCCACGAACCACTTGAAGCCGACGGGCACTTCGACCAGGCGGCGGCCGAGGTCGGCGGCGACCCGGTCGATCATCGAGGACGACACCAGGGTCTTGCCGATGCCGGTGTCGTCGGGCCACTGCCCCCGGTGGGCGTAGAGGTAGGAGATGGCGGCCGCGAGGTAGTGGTTGGGGTTCATCAGGCCGGCGTCGGGGGTGACGATGCCGTGCCGGTCGGCGTCGGCGTCGTTGCCGGTGGCGATGCGGAACCGGTCGCGCTGGTCGATGAGGGACGCCATCGCGTACGGCGACGAGCAGTCCATGCGGATCTTGCCGTCCCAGTCCAGCGTCATGAACCGCCAGGTGGGGTCGGTGAGCGGGTTGACCACCGTCAGGTCGAGCCGGTGCTGTTCGGCGATCCGGCCCCAGTAGGCGACCGAGGCCCCGCCGAGCGGGTCGGCCCCGATGCGGACGCCGGCGGCGCGGATCGCGTCCAGGTCGAGGACGCCGGGCAGGTCGGACACGTAGGTGCCGAGGAAGTCGTGACGGCCGGTGCCGGGAGCGGCGAGCGCCCTGGCGTACGGGATGCGGCGGACGTCCTTCAGGCCGGCGGCGATGATCTCGTTGCCCCGGTCCTGGATCCAGGAGGTGGCGTCCGATCCGGCGGGGCCGCCGCTGGGCGGGTTGTACTTGAAGCCGCCGTCGGCGGGCGGGTTGTGCGACGGGGTGACGACCACGCCGTCCGCGAGACCCGTGGTGCGGCCCTTGTTGTGGGCGAGGACGGCGTGCGAGACGGCCGGGGTCGGCGTGTAGCCGTCGGCGCTGTCGATGAGCACCGTCACGTCGTTGGCGGCGAACACCTCCAGCGCGGTGACCCGGGCGGGCTCGGACAGGGCGTGGGTGTCGGCGCCGAGGAAGAGCGGGCCGTCGGTGCCCTGTGCGGTGCGGTACTCGCAGATGGCCTGGCTGGTCGCGGCGATGTGGTCCTCGTTGAACGCCGTGTTCAACGACGAGCCGCGGTGCCCCGAGGTGCCGAACGTCACCCGCTGCGCGGGGTCCGCCGGGTCCGGGTGCAGCGCGTAGTACGCGGTGACCAGCCGGGCGACGTCGACGAGGTCCTCGGATCCGGCCGGCCCGCCCGCTCGCTCGTGCTGCATGTACCCGCTCCTCCATGTGGTCGACCAAAGCGTTGCGGCTCTCATCTTCCCCTGCGGCGTAGGGCGGCCGCGAGGGCGGGTGTCCGACGGGCGGACGGGCGGACGGGCGGGGCCTGGTCCGGGGCGGGGTGGACGGATGCCCGGCGCACGGGCATCCGCTCCCCGGGCGCCGTGTCAGCGTCGGCGGCCCCGCACCGCCCAGCCGCTGCCGATGCCCGCGACGTGGAGGGCGAGCAGGGTCAGGGCCAGGAGCATGATGTTGGTGGAGGTGAAGGCGTCGTTGGTGGAGATCTCCGCCGCGTTGATCAGGAAGGCGATGAAGAAGCCCACCGCCGCGATGATGGCCAGCACGGTGTCCGTCCCTTCGGGGTGTCGGCTCGTTTCCGGGTCGTTGTCCTCTCCGGATGCCCGGCCCGGGGCTGAGTAGCCGTACTCAGGCGGGAGGGGGCCGGTGCCGTGACACTGACGGGACCCGGACCGTCCCGACCGAAGGGCCCTCTCGTGCTCAGCCGTGCCGCCTCCGCCCTGATCCCGTTCTTCGGGCGCCTCACCGTGACCAGCGACCTGCGCACCCGGCCTCCCGCGGGGACGATCTTCGTCGCGAACCACGACTCGCCGGCCGATCCCGCGGTCGTCCTGGCCGCGCTGCGGCGGCTGGACGTGGAGCCGACCGTCATGGCGACGGCCGGGCTGTGGCGCGTTCCGGTGCTCGGGCGGGTGCTGGTCCGCGGAGGCCACATCCCCGTCCACCGGGGGTCGGCGCGCGCGGCCCGGGCCCTCGACGCGGCCGCCGAGGCGCTCGCCGGGGGCCGGCACGTCCTCCTCTACGGAGAGGGCCGACTGCCGGACCGCACCGACGCCGCCCCGGGCCCGCCGGAGGCGTTCCGCACCGGACTCGCCCGTCTCGCACGGGCCTCCGGCGCGCTGGTGGTGCCGGTGGGACACGCGGGCGCCCGCCGCATCTCCTCCGGTCCGACGGCCAAGCAGTGGGCGGGCGCCGTGACGGCACCCCTGCGCCGGCCGCGGTGTCACGTGCACGTCGGCGCGCCCCTGCGGCTGCCCGCCGAGACGGCCCCCGGTACGACGGCAGCACGCCACGCGGTCACGGCGGCCTGGCGGACGGCGGTCCGCCGGGTGGACGGGCACAGGGCGGAACACCTGCCGCGGTGACGCCCTCGAGCCGTGACGCCCTCGAGCCCCGCCCGCTCCTCCGTCGGGGAGGTGGCGCGCCCCGCCGCGCACGTCCTGCTCAGCCCGACGGCGACGGCTCGCTCGTCGGCCACTCGCCGGGCGGGACCGCGTCCGCCGGTGGCGGCGCCGTGCTCTGGCGCAGGACCAGCCGCGTCGGGACCAGCGTGGTGCCGCGCTGGGGGCCGTCGCGGCGCATCTTTCGCAGGACGGCCTGGACGCAGAGCCGGCCGACCTCGGCGAAGTCCTGGTGGAGGGTGGTGAGCGGGGGCAGGAAGGAGCCGGCCTCGGGGATGTCGTCGAAGCCGATGACGCTGACGTCCTCGGGGACCCGCCGGCCGCGTTCGTGGAGGGCGCGCAAAAGGCCCAGGGCCATCTGGTCGTTGGCCGCGAAGACGGCGGTGCAGTCCGCGCGCGCGGCGAGTTCGAGCCCGGCACGGTAACCGGACTCGGCCGACCAGTCACCGCGGACGACGGGCGGCGCGGGGCGGCCGGCCTCGGTGAGGGCGCCGCGCCAGGCGTCCGCGCGGCGCTGCGCGGCGAACGAGCCCTCGGGTCCGGCCAGGTGCCACACCGTGAGGTGGCCGAGGTCCAGCAGGTGCTGCACGGCCTCGCGGGTGCCGCCCGCCTGGTCGGTGTCGACGACCGTGTAGTGGCTCCCGGCGTCGGAGTCGACCACCACGACCTGGACGTGCGGCGGCAGCGTGACGGTGGCCGCGTCCAGCAGATGGACCTCCATGATGACGATCACCGCGTCGACGGCGAGTTCCTCCAGGCGGGAGAACGCGCCGCGCACCTCGTCCTGGGTGGGAACGGCAACCGGCAGCAGCGTCACCGCGTACCCCTCCGCCGCGGCGGAGGTGGCGATCGCCTCGAGGGTGCGCACGTTGCCGGTGGTGGAGAGGGTGAAGGTGATGACGCCGATGGTGCGGAACTCGCCGCGCTTGAGCGCGCGGGCCGCGCTGTTGGGCCGGTAGCCCAGCTCCTTCATGGCGGCCAGCACCTGCTGCCGGGTCTCCTCGTTCACCCCGGCGTACCCGTTGGAGACGCGGGAGACCGTCTGCGACGAGACGCCGGCGAGGCGGGCGACGTCCGCCATCGAGGCCGTGGCGCGGGAGCGGGTGCGGGGGCGGTCCACGGCGCCGGGCCCGCCCGTGGCCGGGCCCACGGCCGGGCCGATCCCCTTCGCCCGGGCTCTTTCAGCCATGTCCATGCGTCGTCCCCACCTCTCTTCCGCCCGGGGTACCACGGTGTTGCCGGGGGACCCTTGACCATCGTTATCGGGGCAGTGTAGACATGCCGCCATCAGATGTTTACGTAAACATAACAGCCCATCGCCCCCTTCGAGTGGCCGATGTTTACGTAAACATCATGGCGGTGCGGCACGGCACGTCGGGTGCGGCACCGCGGGGTTCCAGGACTGCACGAGCGAGGAACGACATGACGACGCTGCAACCGCCGGCGGCCGCCGAACCACGGCCGGCACCCCCTCCGGCGCAACGGGACCGCCGCTCCTGGGCGGGGTGGGGGTTCATCGGTCCCTTCGTGGCCGTGTTCGCTCTGGTCTTCCTGGCCCCGATCGTGTACTCGATGTACCTCAGCCTCTTCCGTGACCAGCTCATCGGCGGCACCACCTTCGTCGGCCTCGACAACTACACGCAGGCGCTGAAGGACGAACAGTTCTGGGACTCGCTCGCGCGGGTGTCGCTCTTCCTCGCCGTCCAGGTGCCGATCATGCTCGGCATCGCCCTGCTGGTGGCCCTGGCCCTGGACAGCGGACGGCTCTACGGCAAGAGCTTCTTCCGCATCACGATCTTCCTGCCGTACGCCGTGCCCGCCGTGGTGGCCACCCTGATGTGGGGCTTCATGTACGGCACGAAGTACGGCCTGGTGGGCGATGTCAACGAGGCCTTCGGCGTCTCCCTGCCCGACCCGCTCTCGCCCGACCTCGTCCTGGCGTCGATCGGCAACATCGTCACCTGGGAGTTCGTCGGCTACAACATGCTGATCTTCTACTCGGCGCTGCGGGTCGTCCCGCACTCGCTGTACGAGGCGGCCGAGATCGACGGTGCCGGTCAGTGGCGTGTCATCACCGCCATCAAGCTGCCCGCGATCCGCGGAGCCCTCGTCATCGCGACGATCTTCTCCATCATCGGCAGCTTCCAGCTCTTCAACGAGCCCAACATCCTGCGGCCGTTGGCGCGCAACGCCATCACCACGGACTACACCCCGAACTACTACACGTACTCGCTGTCCTTCAACGGCCAGCAGCACAACTACTCCGCGACGGTGGCCATCATCATGGGCGTGATCACGATGGTGATCGCCTACGTCGTGCAGCTGCGCGGCATGCGCAAGGGAGCGTGACCCGATGAGCAGCCCTCTCACCACCGACTCCCCCGCCGTTCCCGCCCAGCGTCCCGGCGGCGCCGGGACCGCGCCGCGGCTGCGCAGCCCGCGCCGGCACAGCCCCGGCAAGCCCCGGCGCAGTGTGCTGCTGACGGTGCTGACGTCCCTGATCGTCCTCTACACCGTGGTGCCGCTGATCTGGCTGGCCATCAACGCCACCAAGACGCAGGCCGGGCTGGCCGACTCCAACGGCCTGTGGTTCAGCGACGACTTCGCCCTGTGGGACAACATCCGCGACACGTTCACCTACGACGACGGCGTGTTCTCGCGGTGGCTCCTGAACACCCTGCTGTACGTGGTGCTGGGCGCCGGCGGCGCCACCCTCCTCGCGGTGCTCGGCGGTTACGCGCTGGCGAAGTTCGAGTTCCCCGGCAAGCGCGGCATCTTCGCCGTGGTCATCGGTGCCGTCGCCGTCCCCGGCACGGCCCTCGCGGTGCCCACCTTCCTGATGTTCAGCAAGATGGGTCTGACCGACACCCCGTGGGCGGTGATCATCCCCTCGCTGGTCTCGCCGTTCGGCCTGTACCTGATGTGGGTCTTCGCCTCCGAGGCCATCCCCACGGAACTGCTGGAGGCCGCCCGCATCGACGGCGCCGGCGAGGCGCGCACCTTCTTCCGGGTCGCCCTGCCGCTGCTCGCCCCCGGCATCGTGACGGTCCTGCTGTTCACCACGGTCGCCACCTGGAACAACTACTTCCTGCCGCTGATCATGCTCAAGGACTCGGACTGGTATCCGCTGACCCTGGGCCTGAGCGTCTGGAACTCCCAGGCGGAGACGATCGGCGGAGACGTGATCTTCAACCTGGTGATCACCGGTTCGCTGCTCACCATCCTGCCGCTGATCGCCGCGTTCCTGTTGCTGCAGAAGTACTGGCAGTCCGGGCTCGCCGCCGGAAGCGTCAAGGAGTGACCCGCGGCCCGCACGGGCCGCCCTCCCAGCCCCCCATCGCGCACCTCCCCCACCCTCACCTGTCCCACCCACGAAGAAGTGGAAGCACCTTCATGCGCAGAAAGACCAGCCGCCTGCTGCGCGGCATAGCCCTCCTGTCCACCCTCGCCCTGGGTGCCACCGCCTGCGGGGGCTCGGACGACGGCTCCGACCAGAAGGCGGTCTCCGCCTCGGACGTCCAGGCGGCCCTGCAGAAGGGCGGCACGGTCACGGTGTGGGCCTGGGAGCCCACGCTGAAGACGGTCGCCGCCGACTTCCAGAAGAAGTACCCCAAGGTCAAGATCAACCTCGTCAGCGAGCGGTCCGGCGACAAGCACTACACCGCCCTGTCGAACGCCATCTCCGCCGAGAAGGGCGTGCCCGACGTCGCGCAGGTCGAGTACTTCGCGGTGAGCCAGTACTCCCTCACCAAGGGCCTCACCGACCTGGCCCCCTTCGGCGCGGACAAGCTCGCCTCCAAGTACACGCCGGGTCCGTGGAACGCCGTGAGCGAGGACAAGGCCGTCTACGGCCTGCCGATGGACTCCGGTCCGATGGCGCTCTTCTACAACAAGAAGGTCTTCGACAAGTACAAGATCGCCGTCCCGACCACCTGGGACGAGTACGTCGACGCGGCCCGCAAGCTGCACAAGGCCGACCCGAAGGTCTACATCGCCAACGACGCCGGCGACGCCGGCTTCACCACCAGCATGCTGTGGCAGGCCGGTTCGCGTCCCTACAAGGTCGACGGCACCAAGGTGAAGATCGACTTCTCCGACGCGGGCGCCAAGAAGTACACCGACACCTGGCAGAAGCTCATCGACGAGAAGCTCCTCGCGCCCATCAACGGCTGGACCGACGACTGGTACAAGGGGCTGGGCGACGGCACCATCGCCACGCTGGCCACCGGCGCCTGGATGCCCGCCAACTTCGTCACCGGTGTGCCGAACGCGGCCGGTGACTGGCGCGCGGCCCCGATGCCGGCCTGGACCAAGGGCGACAAGGCGAGCGCGGAGAACGGCGGCAGCTCCCTGACCGTTCCGGCGCTGAGCAAGAACAAGGAACTCGCCTACGCCTTCGTCGAGTACGCCAACGCCGGTGACGGCGTGCAGACCCGCGTCAAGCAGGGCGCCTTCCCGGCGACCACCGCGGAGCTCCAGTCGACCGCGTTCCAGAGCACCAAGTTCGACTACTTCGGCGGGCAGGAGGCGAACAAGATCTTCGCCGACTCCGCCGCCAACGTCGCCGACGACTGGTCGTACCTGCCCTTCCAGCAGTACGCCAACTCGATCTTCAACGACACCGTCGGCAAGGCCTACGTCTCGGGCACCAAGCTGCCGGACGGTCTGAAGGCCTGGCAGGACGCCTCGATCAAGTACGGCTCCGAGCAGGGCTTCACGGTCGAGAAGTAAGCGAGCCGCAGACGCCGGGCGGCGCGGCCCACCGCCGCGCCGCCCCCGTGCACCACACCCCGGAAGGACCGCCATGATCTCCACCCTCCACTCCCGCCAGCGTCGCGGGGCGGACGGTGATCCCGCCCCGCGACTGGCCTACGGCGCCGACTACAACCCCGAGCAGTGGCCGAGGGACGTGTGGGAGGAGGACGTCCGGCTGATGCGCGAAGCCGGCGTCACCGTCGTGTCCGTGGCGATCTTCTCCTGGGCCCGCATCCAACCGAGCCCGGACACCTGGGACTTCGGCTGGCTCGACGAGGTCATGGACCTGCTGCACGCGGGTGGGATCGGCGTCGACCTCGCCACCGCGACCGCCTCCCCGCCGCCCTGGCTGACCACCGCCCACCCCGAGGTCCTGCCGGTGACGGCGAACGGCGAGACGGTGTGGCCGGGGGCCCGGCAGCACTGGCGGCCCACCTCCCCCGTCTTCCGCGAGCACGCCCTGCGCCTGGTCCGCGAGATGGCGAACCGGTACAAGGACCATCCGGCGCTCGTGGCCTGGCACGTCTCCAACGAACTGGGCTGCCACAACATCTACGACTTCTCCGACGACGCGGCCCGCGCCTTCCGCGTCTGGCTGCGCGCCCGCTACGGCACTCTGGAGGCCCTCAACCACGCCTGGGGCACGGCCTTCTGGTCGCAGCGTTACAGCGACTGGGAGCAGATCCTGCCGCCGCGCCTCGCCGCCTCCCACCCCAACCCGACCCAGCAGCTCGACTTCAAGCGCTTCTCCTCCGACGCGCTGAAGGACCATCTGCGCGCCGAGCGGGACATCCTGCGGGAGATCACTCCCGACGTACCCGTCACCACGAACTTCATGGTGATGGGCGGCACCAAGGGCATGAACTACCCGGACTGGGCGCAGGAGATCGACTTCGTCTCCAACGACCACTACGTCCACCCCGGTCCCCAGGACCGCGACGAGCTGTCGTTCTCCGCGAACCTCGTCAGCGGTATCGCGGGCGGCCGGCCGTGGTTCCTGATGGAGCACTCCACCAGCGCCGTCAACTGGCAGCCGGTCAACGTGGCCAAGCGGCCCGGCGACCTGGCCCGCGACTCGCTGCTGCACGTCGCACACGGCGCGGACGCGGTGTGCTTCTTCCAGTGGCGGCAGTCGGCGGCCGGCGCCGAGAAGTACCACTCGGCGATGGTCCCGCACGCCGGCGCGGACAGCGACCTGTTCCGCGCGGTCGCCGGTCTCGGCGCCACGCTGCGGACCCTCGCTCCGGTCGCGGGCACCGAGCGGGAGCCCGCCGCGGTCGGCATCCTCTTCGACTGGGAGTCGTGGTGGGCCAGTGAGCAGGACTCCCACCCCACCTCCCTGCTCGACTACCGGCAGGAGGCGCTCGACTGGTACTCGGCGCTCCTCGCCCTCGGGGTGCGCGCCGACCTCGTCACCACCCGCGCCGACCTCTCCCGCCACCGGATGCTGATCGCCCCGGTGCTGCACGTGGTGCCCGCCGGGCTCGCCAAGGAGCTGACGCGCTACGTCGAACAGGGCGGCCACCTGGTCACCACGTACTTCTCGGGCGTCGTCGACGAGAACGACCACGTCTGGCTGGGCGGCTACCCGGGCGCCCTGCGGGAACTGCTCGGCATCCGCGTCGAGGAGTTCGGGCCGCTCCTGGCCGGGGAGAGCGTGGAGCTGGACGACGCCTCCACGGGCAGCCTGTGGACCGACCGGATCACCCTCGCCGACGCCGGCACCGAGGTCCTGGCCCACTACCGCACCGGTGTGCACGCGGGCCGGCCCGCCGTCACCCGGCGCCCGTCCGACGGCGGTTCGGCCTCCTACGTCTCCACCCGCCTCGGCGTCGACGGGCTCGCCTCACTGCTGCCGCGCCTGCTGGAGCCGGCCGGGGTCGGCAGCGAACTGCCGGCCGACGTGCGCGGACGGGTGGAGCTGACCGTCCGCCAGGGTGCGTCGGGCCGCTTCCTGTTCCTGGTCAACCGGACCGACGACACCGTGCATGTGGCCGGGCTGGGCGGCGACGTCCTGCTCGGCACGGCCGACGGGGGCGGCGCCGTGGTCCTCGCCCCCCGGGAGGTCGCCGTGGTGCGACAGCCCGCCGTCTGAGGGGTCCTTGCACCATGAGCGCCTGATTCAGGCCGCGTGGTCCGGTGCCGCGCACCGCAAGGCGCCGGAGAGCCCTCGTAGCGGAGCTACCAGGGCTCTCCGGCAACGCCGCGAGGTGCGGTACCAGACCGCGCGGCCCAGGCGGGCACAGCGCACGGACCCCTGAGCCCGCGCACGCAGACCTTCCCCGCACCCCCCACGACTCCTCGGCACGGCACCCATCCGTACCGGGGGCCATCCCCTTCCGCCCTGGCGGCGGGAGGGGCCCACGCAGCGACCGCACCGCAGTTGGGAGCACACGATGGCACGCCGTACCCGCAGCAGACGGTCCCTCGGGGCCGCCGCACTCACCGCCCTGGCCACCGGGGCCGCCCTGCTGAGCGTCCCCGCGCAGGCCGAGGCCGCCGCCTCGGTCACCGTCCAGCCGGACCCGTCCTACCAGCAGGAGAAGTTCGAGGGCTGGGGCACCAGCCTGGTCTGGTTCGCCAACGCCACCGGCGACTACCCGCCGGCGATCCGGGAGAAGCTCGCGCGTCTGCTCTTCGACGACAGCGGCCTCGCGCTGAACATCGCCCGGTACAACATCGGCGGCGGCAACGCCCCGGACGTCAAGGACTACCTGCGCGCCGGCGGTGCCGTCGAGGGCTGGTGGAAGGCCCCGGCCGGCACCACCCGCGAGGACACCGACTGGTGGAGCGCCGACGACCCGGCCGACTGGAACAAGAACGCCGACGCCACCCAGCGCTGGTGGGTGGACCGCATCAAGAAGGACATCACGCACTGGGAGACGTTCAGCAACTCCCCGCCCTGGTTCATGACCGTCAGCGGCTACGTCTCGGGCGGGTTCGACGCCACCGCCGACCAGTTGAAGACCGAGTCGGTCGACGACTTCGCCGCCTACCTGGCGGGCGCGACGAAACGGCTGGAGAAGGCGCACGGCATCAAGGTCGCGACCGTCGACCCGTTCAACGAGCCGAACACCGACTACTGGAGCACCCGTCTCGGAGCGGACGGCGAGCCGGTCGGCGGCCGTCAGGAGGGCGCCCACATCGGGCCCGGCCTCCAGGAGAAGGTCCTCGCCGCCCTGGCGCCCGCGCTGAAGAAGGCCAAGACCAAGGCGCAGATCTCGGCGATGGACGAGACCAACCCGAGCATCTTCGCGCAGAACTGGAACGCCTACGCGCAGGCCTCGCGCGACCTGGTCGACCAGATGAACGTCCACACCTACGGCACCGGGCAGCGCACCACCGTGCGCGACCTCGCCAAGGCCGCCGACAAGCCGCTGTGGATGAGCGAGGTCGAGGGCGACTGGGGCGACGGGCAGAGCTTCACCGACATGCGGCCCGGTCTCGGTCTCGCCCAGCGGATCGTCGACGACCTGCGGGAGCTGGAGCCCAAGGCCTGGGTGTTCTGGCAGCCGGTCGAGGACTACGACAACATGAAGCCGGGCGGCGAGTCCGCCAAGGGCGGCAACTGGGGCAGCATCCAGATGCCGTTCAGCTGCACCTCCGCGGACACGCTGGAGACCTGCCCGATCTACACGAACACCAAGTTCGACACCGCGCGCAACTTCACGCACTTCATCAAGCCCGGCGACAAGCTGATCAAGGTGAACGACACCTCCAGCGCCGCCGCCGTGACCAAGGACGGCAAGGGCCTCTCGCTCGTCCACGTCAACAGCACCACCGAGGCCCGCACGGTCACCCTCGACCTGTCGAAGTTCCGCAACGTGACGCGCGACGCGCTCGTCACCCCGGTCGTCACCAGCGCCGACGGCAAGCTGGAGCGGCAGGCACCGATCCGGGTCAGCGACCGCAGGGCGACGTTCACCGTGCCCGCCCAGTCGGTGACCTCCTTCGCCGTCCGGGGCGTCTCCGGCGTCGCGAAGGACGCCCCGCTGATCAGCAAGGGCCACACCTACACGCTGACCGGCGTCCAGAGCGGCAAGGCCGTGACGGTCGCCGCGAACGGCACGAACCTGGTCATCGGCACCGGCAACGACAGCACCGCCCAGCAGTGGCAGCTCGACGCCCGGTACGGCGAGACCGGCGCGCGCCAGCGGTACGTGTTCGCCAACCCGGCCGAGGGCAAGCGCCTCGCCGTCCGCGACAACGTGCCCGTGGTGGAGCCCGACACCGGCGAGCGCGATGCGGCCACCGAGTGGATCATGTCGACCACCGGTGACGGCACCTGGACGCTGGTGAACGCGGCCACCGGCCGTCTCCTCGAGGTCGGGGGACAGGCGACGCACGAGGGGGCCGCCGTCACGACGTGGCAGGCCAACTCCGGCGCCAACCAGCGCTGGCGGGTGACGGACGTGACCACCACGGACTGACCCGCTTCGGCGACACCGCTGACACCTGTGCCCGCACCGCGTCCTGCGCGGTGCGGGCACAGGCATGCGGGTCCGAGGCGCCGGTTCGCCGCGCGGGCGTGCCGACCGAGGCGCCGGTCTGCCGCGTGAGCGTCCGGGCCGCGATGTGCCGGTCTGCCGCGTGAGCGTCCGGGCCGATGTGCCGGTCTGCCGCGTGAGCATGCTCAGGAGCGCAGCGCCCTGCGCAGCCGGCCGCGCGAGGCCCGCTCCCACAGTGTGGGCAGTTCCCGCTCGTGCGCGGCGGCCGAGGCCTGCTCCAGGCCGTGGAGCAGACCCCAGGTGAAGCCGGGCTCGCCGGCGGCGTGGGCGGCGACGGCGTGGCGGCGCAGGGTGTCGCGGGCGACCACACTGTCGTGGTGGTCGCCGAGCGCCGTCTGCACGGCCTTGGTCTCCTTGGCCAGCCGCTTCGCGGCCCCGCCGAGGGCGGGACGGGCCGCCTCGGCGGCGTAGCGCAGGCGCTTGGCGCCCTTGCGGGCGTGGTGGAGTGCGGCGTCGCGTTCCGGACCCGGGGGTGTGCCGAGGGCCCGTTCCACACGTCCCGCGAGCCGGTCGTACTCCTTCAGGATGGCCTTGGGCAGGACCTTCGCCGGCTTGCGGGTCGCCCTGGGGCGCAGCGGCGGGTGGGTGGTCAGCCGGTGCAGCGACTCCAGGAGAGCCACGTAGCGGGGCGAGGTGAGCGCGGCGAGGGAGCGTTCGCGGGCCTCGGCCGAGCGGGCGGCCTCCCAGGCCTGCAGGCGGGCGGAGGCGGGGCCGAGGACGAGTTCGCCGGGCAGTTCCTCCAGTGCCGTGCGCAGCCGCTCCCCCAGCACCTCCTGGTCGCGCTCGGCCCCGAGTTCCGCGCCGAGCCACCTGAGCTCCGCGCGGATCGGGTCGGTGACCTCGCGGTCGAAGAGGGAGCGGTACGAGCGCAGAGAGCTGCGCAGGCGCCGGCAGGCGACCCGCATCCGGTGCACGGAGTCCGGCAGCGCGCGGCGTACCGCCGGGTCCACGTCCACGAGGGTGCGGACCTGCTCGTCGATGTAGGCGAGCACCTGCTCGCCCGCCGAGCCCCCGGCCACCCCGGCGGGCCGGTCCGCTGCGGACTCCGTGTCCCCGGCGGTCTCCGTGAGGGCGCGGGTCAGCTTGGAGGGCGTCCGCAGCCGGGCGTAGCCCTCCTTGCCGAGGGCCTTGTCGACGCGCTTCAGCAGGCGCTCGTCGCCGTCCTCGACGAGTTCGACCTCCAGCTCCGCCCAGTCCGCGTGCCCGCCGTCGGAGCGCAGGGATTCGGCCCGCACCTCGTCCAGGACGACCTCGGCGAGGAGGGCGCCGTCGGAGTCGACGAGTTCGCGTACGGCCCGGTGGGAGCGGATGCGGACCACCGGCTCCAGGCGGGCGCCGCGGGTGCGGGAGAGCGTCAGCTCGCGCAGCCGGTCGGGGATCTCCTCCTGGAGGGGGGCGCGGACCTCCTCGCGGGTGTCGTCGTCCAGCGGCAGCTTGAGGTGCCAGCCGGAGTCGGAGCCGCCCGTGCGGCGGCGCAGGGTCGCGGCGCTGCGGGTCAGCCGCAGGTCGGCGGTGTCGTAGTAGACGGCGTCCAGGTCGTGGGTGCCCACATCGATGAGGGAGGTGCCGCTTCCCGCACCGGTCAGGCCGGACAGCCTGGGGAAGCCACCCGAGCCCGGCACCTCGTACTTGCGTTCGGTCTCCCGTGTCGACTGGGTCATGTATTCCCGGTTGACCCGCTGCGCCGAATCAAACCTGCGCCGGATCGAACCTGTCGGTGCCGGCCGCGGGAACGCGCTCCAGGACGCCGCCGGCGAAGACGTCGTACAGGGGCAGCGTCTCGAGGTGGACGTAGCCGATGTGGCAGTCGCAGACGGCCAGCGGGCAGGGGCGGGGGCGCAGGGCGGCACGGTAGGAGCCGTCGTAGAGGTTGCCGAGCCCGGTGCGGACGAAGTGGCAGCGGCGGACGGTGCCGTCCCCGTCGACGGAGATCACGGACTCGCCGGTGCGGCAGGGCAGGCCCGCGCTGGGGTGCGGGTGGCGGCTGTAGGGAAACAGGGGGTCGAGGGCGGTCCACGGGCCTGCCTCCTCGTCCGTGTAGGTGTGGCCCTCGGCGGCGTTGATCCACAGGTAGACGTGGCCGGGCAGGTCTGCACGCAGACGGCGGGCCGCGTCGAGGTGCTCGGGCAGCCCGACGACGCCGACGCTGAAGCGGACGCCGCGCCCGGCGAGGTCGCGGCACTTGGTGAGGAAGCGGTCGTAGGGGGTCTGGCCGGGGTGGTAGGTGCACCACAGGGCGAGGGTGTCGAGGTCGGCCCCGGCGAGCCAGTCGGTGCGGCAGCTGAGGTTGGTCTGGATCGCCACGCGCCGGATGTGCGGCAGGTGGGACAGCTCGGTGAGGGTGCGCCGGTACCAGGAGCGGACCAGGCCCTCGCCCCAGGGAGTGAAGAGGATCGAGAGGCGGTCCTCGGTCTGCGCGGCGGCCCACCGCGCGAACCGCTCCAGGGCGGCGCGGTCGGCGCGCAGCTGGGCGGTCGTGTCGCGCCGCTTGGCGAAGGGGCAGTACGGGCAGTCGTAGTCGCAGGAGGCGAGGGGGCCGCGGTACAGGAGAGTCAGGTCCATGGCGGGCCGGTCACTTCCGCTCGTAGGCGGCCATCGCGGCGCGGACGGCCGGGGAGAACAGCTCGGGGCCGATGGCGTCGGAGTGGGCGAGGCCCTCGGGGGTGAGCCGGAGGGTTCCGGGGTCGTCGTCGGTCAGCCAGCCGCGGTCGGCGAGGCGGGCGAGTTCGGGGCCGAAGTCGTCGGCGGGGCCGCTGCCGAAGCGGGCGCGGTAGCCCTCCAGGGGCAGGCCGTCGGCCTGGAGGAGGGACTGGAGGAGGTGGCGGCGGCGGGGCTCGTCGCCGTCCATGCGCCGGCCGTACTCGGCGCGGGCGAAGTCGGCGGCGGGCCGACGGACGTAGGCGTCGACGATCGCGCGGATCTCGCGCATGTCGACGGCGTAGTCGAACGAGTAGTGCAGGCCGGCCGTGTAGGAGCGGGCGCCGCAGCCGAGGCCGATCATGCCGTCGGTCTGGCAGGCGTGGTCGTCGGCGCCCTGGGGCGGGGCGTCGGCGCGGCGGAACATGCGCATGGACCGCTGGGTGTAGCCGTGCGCCAGGAGGTGGTCGCGGCCGGCGCGGTACAGGCGCAGCCGCTGCTCGTCCCAGGCGGGGTCGGGCCCGGTGCGGCGGCGGTCGAGGCCGGTCAGGGGGCGGACGTAGAGGGGGTAGAGGTAGAGCTCCTCGGGGCGCCAGGCGAGGGCCGCGTCGAGGGAGTGCCGCCAGGTGTGCTCCGTCTGGCCGTCGATGCCGTAGATCAGGTCGATGTTGAGGACGGGGACGCCGGCCTCGCGGACGCGGGCGAGCGCCGCCTCCACGTCGGCGCGCCGCTGCGGGCGCACGGCGGACCGGGCCTCGGAGTCGACGAAGCTCTGCACGCCCAGGCTGAGCCGCGTGGTGCCGCGGGCGGCCAGCACCGCGAGCCGGTCGGCGGTGGCCGTGGCGGGTGAGGCCTCGACCGACAGCGGTACGGCCCGCAGGTCGGCGCCCATGCGGTGCTCGGCTATGTCGCACAGGCGCTCCAGTTCGGGCGCGGTGAGGAAGGTGGGGGTGCCGCCGCCGAATGCCGCGGTGGCGAAGCGGACCCGGTCGGTGTCGCCGAGGGCCTCGCGGACGGCGTCCGCCTGGCGTTCCAGGGCGTCCAGGTAGGCGCCGGTCAGGCCGTCGGGGGCGCCGATGCGGGTGAAGAGGTTGCAGAACCCGCAGCGGACCTCGCAGAAGGGGATGTGCAGGTAGAGGGAGAGCGCGTCCTTGGGTTCGTTCGCCCACAGGGCGCGCAGGGACGGGCGGTCGGCCAGCCCGCGGTAGGCCGTCTTGTGGGGGTAGGCGTAGACGTAGTGCCGGTAGGGGCTGGTGAGCTGGGCGGTGGTCATCGGGCGGCCTCGGCGCGGTCGAGGAAGAAGTGGGCGTACGGCACGGTCCACACGCAGGGGTGGCCGAGGCGGTGGCCGGTGTAGCCGTCGTCGCCGTAGGCGGTGCCGTGGTCGGAGCAGACGACGGCGAAGCAGCGGCGGCGGCTGCTCACGGCGGCGAACAGCCGCCCGATGTGCCGGTCGACGTACTCCAGCGCGGCGGCGTGCGTCTCCCGGCTGTCGCCGGCCTCACGGGTCGCGCCCGGCAGGTGGAACCAGTTCGGCTGGTGCAGCGCGGAGACGTTGACGAAGAGGAACAGCCGCTGTGGCTCGGGGAGTCGGCGCACGACCTCCTCGGCGCGGGCCACCTGGTTCTCGAAGGACCGGGGCGAGGTGACGCCGAACTCCGGTGACCAGTGGGACTCGTCGAACAGTCCGGGCAGCACCGAGCCCAGCGGGCCCTGCTTGTTGAAGAAGCCCACTCCCCCGACGCACACGGTGTGGTAGCCCGCCGCGGCCAGGCCCGAGACGAGGTCAGGAGTGTCGTACACGAAGGTGCCGCCGGCGGTGGTCTCGCTGCCCGCGAAGCTCGCCGCGAACAGACGCGGGTGCGGTCCGGGGGCGGCGGGGGTCGGCAGGAAGCCGGCGAAGATCGCCTGGTGGGAGGCGTAGGTGAAGCTGCCGGGGGCGTGCCGCTCCTCCCAGCGGCCGCCCGGGAGGTGGCGGGTCAGGTTCGGGATGCGGCCGGCGGCGGCCAGCTCGGCGGCGACGTCGAAGCGGAGGGTGTCGAGGGTGACGAGGAGCAGGTCGTGGCTGCCGACGACCTCGTTCATGTCCGGCTCGCCGCCCGGCGCGGCCGACGCGGTGGGAGCGCTTGCGGGCGGGAGCGGCTCAGTCGTGGGGACGGGCGAGGGCATGCGGACTTCCTGTTCTGTTTCCGTGCGGGTGGAGCCGGTGGTGCGGGTGGTGCGGGTCCTGGTGGTCGGGTGACGGGGTGTGGGCGCGCAGTGCGGCGGTCACCTGGGCGGCGTAGGTGTCCAGGCCCTCCGCTCCGCTTCCGGGCAGGCCGGTGAGACGGGGCAGCAGGTCGCCGAAGGCGTTGACCTCGCCGACCGCGGCTCTGCGCCAGCCGACGGCCGGCAGGAGGTCGACGCCGACGCAGAGGGTGCGCGGGAAGCAGGCCGCGGCCCGCTCGCACACGCCGAGCACGTCGGCCCAGCGGGCGCCCGCCGCCTCGACGGCCCGCCGCGCCGCGTCCAGGTCGCCGCGGCTGCCGCCGAGATGCAGGTTGGTCAGCGGGGTGCGGCTGGTGCGGACCACGGCGTGGGTGGCCCGGCCGGCCACGACGACGACCCTGAGGTCGGCGGCGCGACCCTCCTGGGAGGCCTTCGGCAGCCAGCGTTCGACGTGCAGTCCGTCGGGGGCGAGCGCGTCGACGACGGCCGCGATGTCCCGCTCGTGTTCGTAACGGCGCACCTTGAGCGAGTTGTACAGGCCGCCGTCCGGCGCGCGCTCCACGGAGGTCGTGGCCCTGATCCGCCCGGCCCCGCCCGACTCCACGGCGAGCACACCCGACGCCGACGAGCCGTGCGCCGGCTTCACGAACAGCCGCGGCATCCGGTGCTCGCGCATCAGCGCCCGTACGTCGTCCCAGCCGCGCACCGGCGCCGCATCCGGGCCCGAGGTGGGTGAGGCGGGGACCGGCACGCCCGCCGCGTCGAGGACCCCGTGGCATCGCCGCTTGTCGAACAGCACGGCCAGGTCGTCCGGGTCGTCGAGGCGGACACCGCCGCGCAGGGTCTTCAGCGCGGCGGTGAACCCGGCGTACCAGCGGGCCGAGCCCTCCACGCGGGTGGGGTCTCCGGTGCCGCGCAGCAGCCGGTCCACCTCGGCGTTCTCCCCCGGTGAGTCGATCCGGACGATCTCCTCGGGTCCGAAGTCGGCGCCGCCCGCGCGCAGGACGTCCGTCCACGCCACGACCCGCGGGGCGGGTACGCCGGACGCGCGCACCGCGTCGGCGAAGAGGGCGACCCGGCGGTTCTCGGGGTTGCCCACGACCGCGAAGCGCGGCCGCGGGTCAGGCGCGGACGGCGCCATGGCGTCTCCTCGGGGGGTGCGGTGCACGGCGGCCGGGTCACTCGCCCACGGCCACGTACCGCCACACCGTGCCGTCGTCCTCCTCGTCCTCGTTCGCGTCGTCGCGGTCGAGGTGGACCTCGACGCCGGCGGGTTGCAGGGTCTGCCGGATCCGCTCCAGGAGGGGCTCGCGGATGTAGTGGTGGTGCAGGTCGAGCGACCTGAGGTGGGTGAGGGGCTGGCCGCCGAGGAGGGCGGCGGCGCCCTCGTCGGTCAGCACGCCCATGGACAGGTCGAGCGCCTCCAGGCGGGCGGTGACCGGCGCGGAGGCGACGGCGGCGGCGACGGCGTCCTGGATCTCGCTGTTCCGCAGGGCCAGATGGCGCAGACTCGGCAGGCGGGTGCCGGAGAGGATGCCCTCCAGGTCGGCGGCCTCGCTGTCACCGCCGTACTCGGACGTGCCGAGCCACAGGTCGAGGTGCTCCAGTGCGGGCAGGTCGCTGGCGCCGACGCCGCGGACGACGGCCGCGGGCAGACCGCCGCTCTCCATGGTCAGCCTGCGCAGCCGGGCGTGGCGGACGGCGGGGAAGCGCAGGCCGGACCCGCCGCGCACGCCGAACTCCTCCAGCTCGGGGAAGGCGGTGAGCAGGGGCGTGACGTCGGTCTGGTTGATCCAGGAGATCTCGCACTCCTCCATGACCATGTCGCCGACGAAGACCGCCCGCAGGGCGGGGAAGCGGTCCTTGGCGGCCACCAGCGCCTCGATGACGGCGGAGGGGTCGGTGTCGTACGCCTCCTTCCAGGCGCCGACGATCAGGGCACGCACCCGGGTGGTGTCGACGGCCGCGCAGAAGCGGGTGAAGGCGTCCGGCCACTCCTCGTCGGCGTCGTACACGTCGCTGGTGATCCGCCAGGCGAAGGAGTCCGCCTCGGGCAGGTCGTCCGTGCGCTCGCCGGGGCCCGGGAAGGTGTACGCGGGCAGCCCGTGCAGCGCGTCGAGGTGATCACCGATGGTCATGCGGCTGCTCCTGTGCAGAAAAGGGAGGCGTTCCGTGATGACCGCAGTTGTACCAACAGGCACTGACAACACCCGGCGGCGGGGGCACCGTTCGGCCCGTTGTCAGTGGCGGCCCCCACCGCCTGGACGTTCGGGCTGCCCGCGCGCACCTACGCGCCGCTGCGCGAGACGTGATCCGCCGTCGCGGCCGCGGCCCGGGCCGCCCGGGGCCCGCAGCTCAGCTCTCGGTGTCGGGAAGGCGCGACAGGAGGTCCGCCACCTGCCGGCGGACGACGTCCCGGCCCTGCGCGGGCAGGGCGCCGAAGTCGGTCCCTTCCAGGGCGTGCAGGACCTGGTCGGTGTCGGTGCCGACGTCGCAGGGCGTGCTGTCGCCGAGGACCTCGTAGCCGTCGCGGACGGCGACCCGCAGCCGACGGCCTCCGTCGCCGTCGACGTGCACGGCGGTGGCGACGACGAAGGGCGGCGGCCCGCCCGCCTCGGCCGGCAGCTTGCGGTAGCCGCTGGCCAGGGGGTCCCGCCAGCGCAGGTCGAGCAGGAGGGGACGCTTGGCGACGACCTCGGCGAGGTCCGTCTCGTGGACGCGGTCGGGTTCGAGCACGGTGGCCCGGGCGTTCAGGACGAGTGCCGCCGGCAGCAGACAGCGCAGGGTGCTGCCGACGATGTTGCCGCCGACGGTGGCCGTGCGGCGCACGGCTCCGGTGCCGACCGTGCCGGCGGCGCCGCGCAGCACCTCCGGCATGTCGGCTCCGATGCGGTGGAGCGTCACGGCCGCGCCGAGCGTGCCCTGCCGGACGACGTTGGCCTCGGGCAACTCACGCAGGGAGACCGCCTGTTCGGGAAAGCCGTCGCGCTGCCAGGTCGCCCACACGAGGGTGGCACCGCCGATCGGCACGGCTCCCTCGGCCAGACACCGCTGGGTTTCGGATATGGAGGTGGGAAGACGCAACAACACGGCAATCGACCTGCCTTCCCGGGAAGTTGGCGATGAGGACCGAAAGCCCTCAGCCAGATGACCAATGGCCAGACCGAATTGTGCCCATGCCCGTGGGGGCGCGTACAGGGCTCACATCGGCGCCATGTGCGCCCTCGTGCTGGGCGGCGGTCCTGGCCGTCCGGGGGGAAATTGCGTTGCGGTCGCCCCTGCCTCCCCGGACCCTGACCGCATGTCCTATCTCCTGCGCCCCGCCGCGCTCGACGACGCGCCGATCGTCACCGGCCTGCTCAACGCGATCGACGAGATCGAGATCGGCCGCCCCGAGACCGATCTGCACACCGTCGAGGCGGACCTGAAGCATCCGGAGACCGATCTCTCGCAGGACTCCTGGCTCGCCTTCGACGGGGACCGGCTCGTGGCCTACGGGCTGCTGTGGGACGAGTCGGGCGGTGAGCGCGTCGACATCGACCACTACGTGCTGCCCGAGCACCAGCGGGCCGGAGTGCTGCTGCTGGAGGCGATGGAGGCCCGCGCGCTGGCCAGGGCCCGGGGGAACGGCGCCGACCGGGCCGTCGTCCACCTGCATCTGAACGTGCGGCCCACCATCGACACCGACCTGCTGCGCACCCGCGGCTGGACGGTCGTACGGCGCTATCACGTGCTGCGTCGACCCGTCGATCCCGCGACGGATCTCGCTCCGGCCCTTCCCGACGGCGTCCGGGTGCGCGCCTGCGCCACCGAGGCGGACCGTCGGCGCGTGCACGCGCTGCACCAGGCGAGTTTCGCCGCGCACTTCGACTTCCAGCCCCGCGGCTACGAGCAGTGGCTGCACGACGTCGACGCGACGGGACTCGACTGGTCGCTGGTGTGCATCGTCGAGACCGACGACCTGGGGGACGCGGGGTTCCTGCTGGCGCGCGACGACCGCGAGGCCATGGGGTGGATCCGGAGCATCGGCGTCCGCGACGCGGCCAGGGGCCGCGGCCTCGCCGGGCTGCTGCTGCGGCACGCCTTCGCGGCGTTCGCCGCCCGGGGGCGGGACACGGTGGGACTGGGCGTGGACACCTCCAACGCCACGGGGGCCCCGCGGTTGTACGCGCGTCACGGGATGACCGTCCACTACGCGGTCGACACCTGGGAGGCGGTCCTCGCCTGACCGGGCGGTGAGCGACCGCACCGGCTCAGTCGCCGAGGGCCAGCCAGGGGCGCGGGTCGGCGTAGTAGCCGTCGTGGACGACCTCGAAGTGCAGATGGGGGCCGGTGGACAGGCCGGTGGAGCCGACCCGGCCGAGCGGTGTGCCGGCGCGGACGGTCTGTCCGACGGTGACCTCCAGGGTGGAGAGGTGGCTGTAGGTCGTCTCCAGCCGCCGGCCGTCGAAGACGCCGTGGTCGACGACGATCCGGTTGCCGTAGGCCCTGGTCATGGCGGCGAAGACGACCCGCCCGTCGCGGGCGGCGGAGACGGCCGCCCCCTGCGGCGCGCCGAAGTCCACGCCGGTGTGGAGCTTGGTGACACCGGTGAGGGGGTGCTCGCGGGCGCCGTAGGGCGAGGTGATGAGCGAGGTGGAGACGGGCGGGGCCAGGATCGCGTCGGCGGGGCTGCCGCCGGTCGGCCGTTCCCGGTCGAACGTCGCGTAGCGGGCGACGAGCGCCTTCACCTCGGTGAGATAGGTCCGCGCCCCGTCCGGCACCCGGCCCGCCTCGGCGACCGCCCCGGTCCCCACCGCGAACGCGGCGAGGGTGAGGTCCACCAGGTCCCCGGTGACGGTGCCGTCGGTCCTGAGGCCGGTGACCTCGCCGGCGAGGGAGCAGTCCTGACGGCCGAGCGCCATGACGGCGTCGGCGGGATCGCGCGGCGAGGACCGCCCGTTGCCGTCGTCGTCGCGGCCCCATGTCCGCCACTCGGCGTCCGTGAAGCCGGCGATGCCCTGCTCCCCCGACAGTCCACCGGTGTCGTTCCGCCAGCCGGAGAGCTGGTCGATCTGGGCGGCGAGGACGGACGGCGTGACGACGGTGCAGGTCGCGGCGGCCTTGCGCAGCCAGGGCCCGTACGTGTCGTCGATCCCGTTCACGGCGCTTCGCCGCTGGTCCGCGCCCGTGTCCCCGTCCAGCGGGAGGCCGCCCGTCAGGGCGAGGAATCCGGCCACGGCCGACAGGGTGACCAGTCCGGGCAGCACCAGCAGTGTGAAGGCGCCCGGCCCGCGCCGGCGGGCGCTCGCCGGCACCGGCCGCGGCTGCGCCAGTCCCCCCGGTGCCGGCCGTGACCCGGGCGGGGTCGCGGGCGGACCGGTCCGCAGGGGGCTGTCGTCGCTCGCTCCGTCGGCCGTTGCGGGAGGATCCTCGTGCTCACGGGCGGACGCTGTCGTACTCACGGGCGGACGCTAACGCGTCGTCCGGCTCAGGTCATCGGACGCAGAGGCAGAGGGCCCCGGACTCAGGGGCAGACCTCGGGCGTCCATCGGACCCCGCCCACCAGGAACGTAGGGGACCGGGAACCCGGGCACGGGCCCGTGGACGTACACGGGCGGCGGGACCGGTGTCGGCACGGGGGCGGTGCGCACCGGCGGGCGGCGGCGGGCGAGCCACAGGACGGCCGCGGCGTACAGGGCGATGCCCACGACGTCGACCACGACGAACGGCCACGGCATGTCGGCGGCGGTCTCCTCGCTGTCGAGGCCGCCGACGACGGCGGCCAGGGCGCCGAAGGCGAGGAGGTTGTTCACGACGTGCAGGCCGATGGCCGCCTCCAGACCACCGGTGCGCACGGTCAGCCAGCCGGCCACCACGCCGAACACGGTCAGGTCGACGAAGCCCCACGGGGTGCCCCAGCCGTGGCCGGCGGCGAACAGAACCGCCTGGAACACGACGGCCCACCACGGCGAGCGGAAGAAGGCGCCCACGGCCTGGGTCAGCCAGCCGCGGAAGACGTACTCCTCGGCCGCCGCCTGCAGGGGGACGAGCAGGAGCAGCACCACGAGAGCCGGAGCGAAGGCGTCCCAGCCCGCCCACCGTGACGGCGGTGTGCCGTCGTCCACGGGCAGCAGGTACATCACCCCGGTGGTGAGGAGCAGGACGGGCACGGCCGCCAGCACACAGAGACCGAGCCACCGCCCCCGCAGACCGCCGGTCACCGAGGAGACCGTGCCGGCCGGGCGGCGGCCGATCCAGCGCACGGCGAGCAGCACCACGGGGATGCCCGCGGCCAGCAGCGACAGATCGACCGCGGTGTCCGCGAGCGGTCCGAACTCCACCTCTCCGTCCGCCCCTTCGCGGTAGCCCCCCAGGGTCCCCAGGGCGGAGACCAGGCCGTACAGCAGGCCGACGCCGAGCGTGTACGCCACGATGACGAACAGCGTCTGCAACAGCGGGCGCCACCAGCGGTGACGTCCCGAGACCCGGGCCAGCCGGTGGTAGGCGAGGGGTTCGGCGAGGTGCGGAGGTGTCATGGGCTCCAGCCTCGCGTCCGGTCCGCGCCCTCGCCTCGCCCCCGGGCAGGAACGGCGTCTCCATCGGAGGGTGGAGAGCGGCCTCCTCCCGGGGACCGGTGTCCCACCCCGGGGCCCTAGGCTCGTCGGCGACATGGAGACGACACGCACCTGGCTGCTTCCCGCCCTGCTCGCCGCCGCCCAGACGGCGTCGCTGTGGTTCTCGGACGCGCTGTCCGGCGCCCACCTGCCCCACACGGCGGCGCTGGTCGGCGTCGTGTGCGCCCAGGCCCTCGAGACGGCGGCACTGGGCCGGCGCCGCCGGGACCCGGTGCTCGCGCTGGCGGGGGCGCTGGCCGCGCTCGTGCTGGGACAGACGGCCTTTCCCGACGGCTACCTGGGGCTGGGCGCGCCGGTCGCGTTGTACTCGGTCGCGGTGCATCGTCCGCCGGTGGCGGCCGTCCGGGCGGTCGCCGCGGTCGTGGGCGTCGAGTGGCTGCTGTCGCTGGCCCGGGTGGGATGGCGGCCCGTGCTCGCCGCGGAGTGGGCGCTCGCCGCACTCGTGTACGTGGTCTGCG
The DNA here is from genome assembly GCF_055573695.1 of Streptomyces sp. NPDC030143. Taxonomy (NCBI): domain Bacteria; kingdom Bacillati; phylum Actinomycetota; class Actinomycetes; order Kitasatosporales; family Streptomycetaceae; genus Streptomyces; species Streptomyces sp. NPDC030143. Next base: position 60,873 of record NZ_JBVIAY010000011.1, on the reverse strand, counting down.
CCGGCCTCGGCGAGGCGCGCCGCCAGTGGCTCGGGGGCCGCTCGCGCGCGGCCCGCCGGCTGGCCGGGGCGGAGGAGGCCGGGCGGCGGGCGGGCGAGACCGAACGGCAGCGACTGGCCCGGGAGTTGCACGATGTGAGCGCCCATCACCTGACCTCGGTGGTGATCACGGCCGACGCGGCGCGCAGACTGGGCGGGAGCAGGCCCGACATGACCGCCGAGGCGCTGGCGTTCGCGGAGCGCACCGGTAGCGAGACGCTGACGGCGCTACAACGCCTCGTGGGGCTGCTGCGGGACGCCGACCGTGCCGACCCGCGTCCGATGACCGCGCGCATCGAGGAACTGATCGCGGGATTCGGGCGGTTGGGGCGCCCCATCGCCACCGCGCTCCCCGCTGACCTGGCCGGCCCGGCGGCGGAGGCGGTCCACGGGATCGTCCGCGAGGCCCTGACGAACGCACTGCGGCACGCGCCGGGAGCCGCGGCGTCGGTGAACGTCCGGCGCGGGCCGGGCGTCCTGGAGCTGACCGTGGACAACGCTCCCGCGCGCGGGCCGGCGTCGCCCGACGTGGGCGGCCTCGGTGCGGGGCGGGGGCTGGCGGGGATGCGGGAGCGGGCGGCGGCCGTGGGCGGGGAGCTGACGGCCGGTCCCCGGCCCGGCGGGGGCTGGCGGGTGCGGGCCACGCTGCCCGACGGCGCGGGTCCGCGGCTCGCGCCCGAGGAGACTCACCGGCGCGATGTGCTGCGCGAGCAGCGGCTGGCCGACCCCGCCCTGGTGTTCGCGGCCGCCGCGCTGCCCCCGGCGTTCGCACTGGCCGTCGCGGAGGACTGGACGGGCGCGAGCCTGCGCGGTGCGGTGCCCGGGCTGCTGGTGCTGACCGGGACGATGATCGTCCACGCGGTGCCCCTGCTGTGGCGCCGACGGGCCCCGTGGGCCGCGCTGCTGGGCGTCCTGGTGTCGTCGTGGCTGTGGCCGGCGGCGGTCGCGGTGGCGTCCGTGCCGCCGCGGGTCTCGCAGTTCTTCGCCGTCGGCGGGACGGCGGAGCTGCTCGCGGTGTACGCGGTGGCGGTCTACGGCCGCGGGGCCGCCCGCACCTGGCCGGCCGTGGGCGCGGCGGCGCTCTCGCTTGCCGGGGCCCTCGTCGCGACGGCGGGCGCGGACGGCGAGCTGACGCAGGACGGCACTCCCGTGTGGATCCTCGCCGTCGTGCTGTGCGTGGCCGTGGGCATGGCGCTGGCCCTCGTGTCGGGCTGTGTGTGGGGTGCCGGGCTCGTGGTGCGGCGCCGGCGGTTGCGGGTGCTGGCCGACGAGGACTTCGCGCTGGCGGGTTCGCTGTGGCAGGCGGAGAGGGCGGCGGACGCCGAACGGCGCCGTCTGGCCGGCAAGCTGCGCGACGCGGTGCTGCACCGTACGGCGGTCCTGGTCGAGCGGGCCCGGCAGGGCCGTCTGGAGGAGGTGGCCGCCGAGGCCCGGTCGGCGCTGGCCGCGATGCGCGAACTGCTGCACGGCCTGGGCGAGTCGGAGGAGCCGGGGCCGCGGCTCGCCCCGGCGCCCACGCTCACGGACCTGGACGCGCTGTGCCGGAGTCTGCGCGCGGCCGGCCGGGACGTCACCCTGCGGGGGCTGCCGCAAGCCGCGCGGGACGTGCCGCCGTCGGTGGCGTTGTCGGCGTACCGGATCGTCGAGGCGGCGCTCGGCGCGGGCGACCGGGGCCCGGCCCGCGTGACGTTGCGGCGACGCCGGGACGCCCTGCGGGTCACGGTGACCGGTGTCCGGCTGGCCGTGGCCGGCCCGGTCGCCGAACGTCTGAAGGTGCAGGCCGGCGCTGCGGCGGGTCGGATCAGCTGCGAACCGGCCGGTATCGTACGCGTGTCGCTGTCGGCCCGGCCGGGTCCGGCGCCCGTCCAGGAGGTGTCCCCGTCGCCACACGTGTGATGGTCGTCGACGACCAGGCGGTGGTCCGTGCCGGATTCGCCGCGATCGTGGACGCCGAACCGGACCTGACCGTGGTCGCCGAGGCCGGTGACGGGGCGTCGGCGGTGGAGCTGGCCGCCGCGACGGCCCCCGACCTGGTGCTGATGGACATCCGCATGCCGGGCATGGACGGTCTCACCGCGACCCGGCTCGTCACCGCGCTGGAGTGCCGCCCGCGGGTGCTGGTGCTGACGACGTTCGACCTCGACGCGTACGTGTACGAGGCGTTGCGGGCCGGGTCGTCGGGGTTCCTGCTCAAGGACGCGCAGCCGGAGGACCTGCTGTCCGCGATCCGGGTCGTCGCCGCCGGGGAGGGCATCCTGGCCCCGACGGTGACGCGCCGTCTGATCGACCAGTTCGCGCGGGGCGCCCCGCAACCGCCGTCCGTGACCGGCGCGCTCGCCTCCCTCACGCCCCGGGAGCGGGAGGTGCTGCTGCACATCGCCTCCGGTCTGACCAACGCCGAGATCGGGTCGGCGCTCGGGGTGACCACCGGAACCGTGAAGACCCACGTGAACGCGTTGCTGTCCAAGCTGGGGCTGCGCGACCGCGTCCAGGCCACCATCCTGGCGTACGAGAGCGGGCTGGTCAGGCCGCGGGGCACGTCCGACACGCCGGGGCTCGACGAGCCGGACCGCACGGCGGCGGCTTCCGCCCGCCCACGGTGAGCGTCACCGCGGCCGGGGACGCACGGCGTGGGCGTCACGGCGGCCGGGGACGCACGGCGTGGGCGTCACCGCGGCCGGGGACGCACGGCGTGGACGTCACGGCGGCCGGGGACACACGCGGTGAGCGTCACCGCGGCCGGGGACGCCCACGCTTCGCCGCCCTGCGACCTGATCGAAAACGACAGGCCACGGGTGTTTCGAAGGTCCTGTGCGGTGCCCGCGGTGTCCGGTGCGTGCTCTCGGCGTGCCGGACGGAAGCGCTCGTACTGGGTGTACTCGGGCTTTCGGCCGTGCGGCGAGAGGGCGTGCCGGGCGCCGTGGGTGCTGTGCGGGACGTTCGGAACACCCCCTAGCCGATCTCGACCAGCAGGTCGCCGCCCTCCACCTGCTGGATCCGGTTGATGGCGAGCCGGCTGACCCGGCCGGCCTTCGGGGCGGTGATGTTGGCCTCCATCTTCATCGCCTCGATGGTCGCCACCGTCGCCCCGGCCTCCACCTCGTCGCCCTCGGAGACGGTCAGGGTGACGACTCCCGCGAACGGCGCGGCGACGTGGCCGGGGTCGGACCGGTCGGCCTTCTCGGTGACGGGGACGTCCGAGGCGGCCGCCCTGTCGCGGACCTGGATGGGCCGCATCTGGCCGTTGAGGGTGGACATCACCGTGCGCATACCGCGCTCGTCGGCCTCGCCGATCGCCTGGAGCTCGATGAGCAGCCGCACACCCGGCTCCAGGTCGACGGCGTACTCCTTGCCCGGACGCAGCCCGTAGAAGAAGTCCTTGCTGTCCAGGACGCTGGTGTCGCCGTACGCCTGGCGGTGGGCGTCGAACTCGCGGGTCGGGCCGGGGAACAGCAGCCGGTTGAGGGTGGCGCGGCGGGTCTTCTCCAGCCCTTCGCGGTCCTCCTCGGTGAGCTCGGCGACGGGCTTGGCCTCGGAGCGGCCCTCGAGCGCCCTGCTGCGGAACGGCTCGGGCCAGCCGCCGGGCGGGGTGCCGAGCTCGCCGCGCAGGAAGCCGATGACGGAGTCGGGGATGTCGTACCGGTTCGGTGCGGCCTCGAAATCCTCGGGGCTCACGCCGGCGCCGACCAGGTGCAGGGCGAGGTCGCCGACCACCTTGGAGGACGGGGTGACCTTCACCAGGCGGCCCAGCATGCGGTCGGCGGCGGCGTACATCGCCTCGATGTCCTCGAAGCGGTCGCCGAGACCGAGCGCGACGGCCTGGGTGCGCAGGTTGGACAGCTGTCCGCCGGGGATCTCGTGGTGGTAGACGCGCCCGGTGGGTGAGGCGAGACCCGCCTCGAACGGGGCGTAGATCCTGCGCACACCCTCCCAGTACGGCTCCAGGTCGCCGACGGCCTGGAGGTCCAGGCCGGTGGGGCGCGCGGAGTGGTCGGTGGCGGCGACGAGCGCCGACAGCGACGGCTGCGAGGTCGTCCCGGCCATGGAGGCCACCGCGCCGTCGACGGCGTCCGCGCCGGCCTGGATCGCGGCGAGGTAGGTGGCGAGCTGGCCGCCCGCGGTGTCGTGGGTGTGCAGGTGCACCGGCAGGTCGAACTCGCGGCGCAGCGCGGAGACGAGTGTGGCGGCGGCGGGGGCGCGCAGCAGGCCCGCCATGTCCTTGACGGCGAGGACGTGGGCGCCGGCCTCCACGATCTGCTCGGCGAGGCGCAGGTAGTAGTCGAGGGTGTAGAGCCGCTCGTTCGGGTCGGACAGGTCGGAGGTGTAGCAGAGGGCGACCTCGGCGATCGCCGTGCCGGTCTCCCGTACGGCGTCGATGGCGGGGCGCATCTGGCCGACGTCGTTGAGCGCGTCGAAGATGCGGAAGATGTCGATGCCGGTGGCGGCGGCCTCCTGCACGAAGGCGTCGGTCACCTCGGTCGGGTACGGGGTGTAGCCGACGGTGTTGCGGCCGCGCAGCAGCATCTGGAGGCAGATGTTGGGGACGGCCTCGCGCAGGGCCGCGAGGCGCTCCCACGGGTCCTCGGCGAGGAAGCGCAGGGCGACGTCGTAGGTGGCACCGCCCCAGCACTCCAGGGAGAGCAGCCCGGGCAGGGTGCGGGCCACCACCGGGGCGGTGGCCAGGAGGTCCTTGGTGCGCACACGGGTGGCGAGCAGCGACTGGTGGGCGTCGCGGAAGGTGGTGTCGGTGACGCCGATGGTCGGGGACTCGCGAAGCCACCGGGCGAAGCCCTCGGGCCCGAGGTCGACGAGCCGCTGCCGGGAGCCGGCGGGCGGCTCGCCCTCGGGCAGGGGCGGCAGCTTGGTGGTCGGGTCGATGAGCTCCGGCCGCTCGCCGTGCGGCCGGTTCACGGTGACGTCGGCGAGGTAGGTGAGCAGCTTGGTGCCGCGGTCGGCGGAGTGACGGGCGGTGAGCAGGTGCGGGCGCTGCTCGATGAACGAGGTGGTGACCCGCCCGGCCTGGAAGTCGGGGTCGTCCAGGACCGCCTGGAGGAACGGGATGTTCGTGGCCACGCCGCGGATGCGGAACTCGGCCACCGCACGACGGGCCCGTCCGATCGCGGCCCGGAAATCGCGGCCCCGGCAGGTGAGCTTGACCAGCATGGAGTCGAAGTGCGCGCTGATCTCCGTACCGGCGTGGGTGGTGCCGCCGTCGAGGCGGATGCCCGAGCCGCCCGGGGAGCGGTAGGCGCTGATGCGGCCGGTGTCGGGGCGGAAGCCGTTGGCGGGGTCCTCGGTGGTGATGCGGCACTGCAGGGCCGCGCCGCGCAGGGTCACGGTGTCCTGCGACAGGCCGAGGTCGGCGAGGGTCTCGCCGGAGGCGATGCGCAGTTGGGCCTGGACGAGGTCGACGTCGGTGACCTCCTCGGTGACCGTGTGCTCGACCTGGATGCGCGGGTTCATCTCGATGAAGACGTGGTTGCCGTCGCGGTCGAGGAGGAACTCCACGGTGCCGGCGTTGCGGTAGCCGATCTGGCGGGCGAAGCGGACGGCGTCGGCGCAGATCCTGTCGCGCAGCTCCGGGTCCAGGTTGGGGGCGGGCGCCAGCTCGATGACCTTCTGGTGGCGGCGCTGGAGCGAACAGTCACGTTCGAACAGGTGGATGACGTCGCCCCGGCCGTCGGCGAGGATCTGCACCTCGATGTGGCGGGGCTCGACGACGGCCTTCTCCAGGAACACGGTGGGATCGCCGAACGCCGACGCCGCCTCCCGGGACGCCGCCTCGATCGACTCCCGCAGCTGCGCCGGGTTCTCCACCCGCCGCATCCCGCGTCCGCCGCCGCCCGCGACCGCCTTCACGAACACCGGGAACCCGATCTCCCCGGCGGCCCGGACGAGTTCGTCGACGTCCGTGGAGGGCGCCGAGGAGCCGAGGACCGGTACGCCCGCCGCTCGGGCCGCGGCGACCGCGCTGGCCTTGTTGCCGGTCAGTTCCAGCGTGCGGGCGTCGGGCCCGACGAAGGTGATGCCGGCCTCCTCGCAGGCGCGGGCCAGGTCGGGGTTCTCGGAGAGGAACCCGTAGCCCGGGTAGACCGCGTCGGCGCCCGCCCGGCGTGCCGCGCCCACGATCTCCTCGACGGACAGGTACGCCCGCACGGGGTGTCCCGGCTCGCCGATCTCGTAGGCCTCGTCGGCCTTCAGCCGGTGCAGCGAGTTGCGGTCCTCGTGGGGGAAGACGGCGACCGTGCGCGCCCCCAGCTCGTAGCCGGCGCGGAACGCCCGGATCGCGATCTCACCACGGTTGGCGACCAGCACCTTGCGGAACATCCTGGATCCCTTCAGCCTGCCCGGTGACTCGGACCATCGTGTCGGTGCCGTCCCGGGAGTGCCATGTGAGTCGGGCCACTCGGCCCTCCGGTACCCGGCGCGGGGCGCCGCTCACGTCGGGGCGGCGGCGGACCGCGGTGGACGGCGCCCGGACCCGGTCGGTCCTCGTCGGTCCGGACAACTAAGCTCCCGCGCATGAGTGAGGCGGACAGCGACAGACGGGTCGTCGACGGGCGCTTCGAGCTGGTGGCACGGCTCGGGGGCGGCGGGATGGGCATGGTGTGGCGTGCCACGGACCTGGTGCTGCACCGCAGCGTGGCCGTCAAGGAGGTCCGCCCGCCCGACCCGGGCCTCGCCGAGTACGACCCGCCCGCGGCGCGGATGCTGCGCGAACGGGTGCTGCGGGAGGCCAGGGCGCTGGCCCGGATCGACCACCCCAACGTGGTGACGATCCACCATGTGGTCGACGGGGGCGAGGGCAGCTACCCCTGGATCGTCATGGAACTCGTCACCGGCGGTTCGCTGGCCGACCGTCTCGCCCGCGGTCCGATGGACCCGCTCGAGGCGGCGCGGCTCGGCCTGGAGGTCCTGTCCGCGCTGCGCGCGGCGCACGACGCCGGCATCCAGCACCGGGACGTCAAGCCGGCCAACGTGCTGCTGCGCCCCGACGGCCGTCCCGTGCTCACCGACTTCGGGATCGCCGCGGTCCGCGAGGCGACCGCCCTGACCGCCACCGGATCCGTCATCGGCACCCCCGACTACATGGCGCCGGAGCGGGTGTCCGGCCAGGAGGGCGGGCCCGCCTCGGACCTGTGGTCGCTGGCGATGATGCTGTACGCGGCCGTCGAGGGACGGCACCCGCTGCGCCGCGGGACGACGTTGGCGACGCTCGCCGCCGTCCTGTCCGAGGAGGTGCCGCCGCCGGAGCGGTCCGGCGCCCTGGGGGACGTGCTGATGCGGGTCCTGGTCCGGGACCCCGCGGCCCGGCCGGACGCGCCGGCGCTGGAGCGGATGCTCGCCGACGTGGCGCGGGGGCGGACCGTGGACGGGCGGGGGACGCAGACCTCCTACCGGCTGTCCCCGCCGCAGGGCCCGTCCGGCGGGGAAGCCGCCGCCGCTGCGGGCGTGTTCGGTCCGCCACCCGCGGCACCGACACCGACACCGACAGCGTGGGATCGCCCTGGTGCCGCACCCGGGTCCTCGACCCCGTGGACGGGGCCCACCGTCCCGCCGCCCGCCTCCGCCCCGCCGTGGCACGGTGGCGCCACGCCGTCGACGACCGCGCTCCGGCCGCCGGCCCGGCGCCCGCGCCGGGCGCGGTTCGCCCTGCCCGGTGCGGGTCTCGCGGTGGCCGGCTTCCTCGTGTGGGCGCTGCTGCCGGACGGGGGCGGGGACCCCGACTCGGGCGACTCGGGCGAGCGGCCATCGGTCACGGCCACGGCCCCGGCCACCGGCGCTTCCGGCTCGGCGAGCGCCGCCCCCGCCGAGGGCACCCGGCAGAGCGGGACGACCGACCTGCTCACCCCGCAGGGCATCCGCACCGCCGTCGCGGCGTTCGAGAAGGAGACGGGACGGGACCGCTTCGGCAGCCTCTCGGTGTACCCGGAGTACGTCTCCGCCTACCTGATGGTGGAGGGCAGCGACACCCAGTACGACCTGTACACCTACCGCCCCGGCGAGGGCGTGCGCAAGGGCATCGTCAAGGGCTCGCTGACCGGCGGGCGGCAGCCGGTGAGCCTCGACGGCTTCGCCTGGGACCGGGTGCCCGCGCTGCTCGCCGAGGCGGAGAAGAAGCTGAACGTGTCCGACGCGGACACCCGCTACCTGCTGCTGAGGGAGCCGAACACCGTGTTCGACACCCCGGCCGGAATGGCGGTCTACCTCAGCAACGACCACAGCGAGAGCGGCTACCTGGAGGCCGACACCAAGGGCCGGGTGACCCGCGTGATGCCGTTCGGGGGGTAGCCGCTCCCGGCCTCAGAGGTCCTTGCACCGTGCCCCGGCGGGCACGGTGCACAGCCCCTCAGCCCTCGGCCAGCGCCCGCAGCGCCTCCTCCGTGCCGTTGAACCGGTCGTGATCGCCGACCGTGGGTCCGGTGGAGGTGTACTGCCAGATGGTGTGGCGTGTCCAACCGGCCGGGAGGGTGCCCGGGGTGGTGGCGTAGCGCGCGATCCACAGGGGGTTGGTCGCGGCGAAGCCGTCGTGGTTGCCGGTGCACTGGGTCCACCAGCTGGTCGCCGTGTAGATCACGGCGTCCCGGCCGGTCCTGGCCTTGTAGCGGGCCAGGAAGTCGCCGATCCAGGCGACCATCGCGCCGGGCGACTTGCCGTAGCAGTCGTCGCCGTAGGGGTTCCACTCGATGTCGAGGACGCCGGGCAGGGTGATGCCGTCACCGGACCAGCCGCCGCCGTGGTCGACGAAGTAGTCGGCCTGTGTGGCGCCGCTCGCGGTGTCGGGGGTCGCGAAGTGGTAGGCGCCGCGGATCATGCCGACGGTGCGGGAGCCGCCGTACTGTCCGCTGAAATAGGGGTTGGTGTAGTAGGTGCCCTCGGTCGCCTTCACATACGCGAACCGGGTGCCGGAGGTCCACAGGGCCGTCCAGTCGACGGTGCGCTGGTGACTGGAGACGTCCACGCCCTCCGGCTGGAGCGCGCGGGTGGTGGGGGGAGAGCCGGAGCGGCCGTCGTGGGGGACGACGCCCATTCCCATGTAGGCCGAGCCGCGGACGGGCACGGTGACGGACTCGTCGGGGGACGGCGGTACCGCCGCGGCCACCAACAACGACACGGCGACCGGGAGACCGGTCGCGTAGAGACGGAGGCGGACGACCGCCGTTGCTATTCGCTTGAGCACGCTCCCATCTGACGTGCTGTCGCCGGGGTCCGCACGTCGTGGGCGGCCGACGGCGGTGCGAACGGGTGAGGACGCGGCATCCGCGCCCTCGCTCCCGTGCCCACCGCCGGCCGGTCCGGGTCAGTGTCTCTGGGCGTCGAGCAACTCCTGCAACCGGACCATGCACGGCGCACAGTGGCGGTCGGTGTCGTGCGAGGCCGCTCGGGCGGCCGACAGGTCGGTGCCGCACAGACTGTTGTCGCCGTGCGGGAACACCACGTGCCACACGTGTCCACCGCCACCCGACGCGAGGCCCACCTTCATCTCGTACACGGTTCTTCCCTTCTGTCGGGCTTGCCTCCAGAAGACCGCGCACGCCGCCGCTCGTCCCGCCGGGACGAGCCATTCGGAGTAGTCCGTCCCCGAACGGCCGCCGTCGCGTGGCCGGGACGCGACGGCCGTGTCAGGGTTCGCTCATGCGCACGACGTCCGGTGCACGGTGAGGCCGGACACCTCGAAGGACATCTCGGTCGTCTCCGAACCGGGCGCCGGGTGGTAGCGGCCGGCGCACACGGACAGGTTCACGATGAGATAGGCGTACCAGTCCTCGCCCACGCCCCGGCCGTCGGAGAAGACGGGGCGGCCGTTCAGGGACCAGACGACGTCGTCGGCGCCGAACTCGACGCTCAGCGCGATCCGTCCGCCGGGGCGGACGGCCTCGTCCCGGTGGTAGCGGTGGGCGCGGCGCACGTGGTTGGAGAGCTCCAGCAGGTCCGGGTTGTCGGGGTGGTACTCGAAGACGTCGATCTCCTGGTCCCCGTCGCGCCACGTCCAGATGGCGGGCCACGCCCCCACCTCGACGGGCAGCCGGACCTGGGCCTCGAGGCGGTCGCCGGCCCGGACGGTGAATCCCTCCTCGCTCCCCTCCGTGGTGAGCAGTCCGGTGTCCCACAGGCCGTCGGCGCGACGGGTGGCGCGGAAGGTGCCGCCACGCGCGTAGGCGGGGTCGGACACGAGGTGGTCGAGTTTGTTGTCGTCGGGGTTGACGGGCCCGCCGTCGGGATAGGCCCAGGAACGGCCCGCGACCCACTGTCGGGATGAGGTGAAGTCGGCTCGGAAAACGACGTCGCTCACTGGCGTCCTCCTCGTCCTCGCGCAGATGCGCTCAGCGCGAGGTCTCCCCTGCTCACCCCCGCTCATGCGGCGCCCCGGGCGCGCCGGGCCGACGTCCACCCGGCCGGGGGACCGACGCGCACGCGCGTGCCCATCGCCACGACCCCTCACCGACCCCTCGTTCGGCCTGCCGGACATGGTTCGAAACCCTTGACGGCGCCCCACAGCTCGTCTGACACTCACGCAACATCACGTCACACAGTTGAAACGGCGGGCCCATGACGCACATGCCACGACTTCGCATACGCGCGAGACGCCGGGCGGGCCGGCTCGCCGGACTCACCGCCGCGTCCCTGCTCCTGGGCCTCGTCGGCGTCACCGCCCCGGCCCAGGCGGCGGAGGTCGGCGACGTCACGGACGGGCTGGCCCTGTGGTACCCGTTCGACGGCGCGTCCGGCACCACGGTCGCCGACGCCTCCGGGCACGGCCGCAACGGCACGGTCCAGGGCACCGCCGACTGGTCCGCCGCCGGTCAGGGCCTCGCCTTCAACGGCACCGACACCTACGTCAGGATGCCGAACGACGTCATGAAGGGCATGGCCGCGATCACCGTCTCCACGGACGTGCTGATCGACGCCGCCCAGAGCACCCCGTACTTCCTCTACGGCTTCGGCAACTCCAGCGGGGGCAGCGGCAACGGCTACCTGTTCACCACCGGCAACTCCTTCCGCACCTCGATCGCCACCGGCAACTGGTCGACCGAGCAGAACACCAGGCCGGCCGACGGGCACAACCTGACCCGGTCGGTGTGGAAGCACATCACCTACACCCAGACCGGCACCACCGGCGTGCTCTACGAGGACGGCGTCGAGGTCGCCCGCAACACCTCGGTCACCATCACCCCGGGCGCCATCGGCTCCGGCACCACCACGGCCAACTACGTCGGCAAGTCGGTCTACACGGGCGACAAGCTGTTCAAGGGCCGGATGCGCGACTTCCGCGTCTACGACCGGGCCCTGGCCGCCTCCGAGGTCGAGCAGCTCGCCCTGCCCGTCGCCACCCGGGGCGTCGCCGACGACAAGGCCGCGCTCACCCTCGGCGACACGAGCGCCGTCACCGCCGACCTGAACCTGCCGAGAACCGGCACCGCCGGCGGCTCCGCGATCACCTGGGCCAGCGACAACCCGTCCGTGGTGTCGGACACCGGCAAGGTGACCCGCCCGGCCGCCGGCGCACCCGACGGCCACGCCACGCTCACGGCGACCCTGCGCAAGGGCACGGTGACCGCCACCGCGGCCTTCGACGTCACGGTCCCCGCGGCGTTCGACGACGCCGCCTCCGCCCGGCAGGCGGCCGCCGCCCTGAGCGTGCACAACCTGGACGACGTGCGCGGCAACCTCACCCTCCCGGCCGCCGGCACCTTCGGCACCGCCGTCACCTGGTCCTCCGCACGGCCGGACGTGATCGCCGCCGACGGCGTGGTCCACCGGCCCGCGCACGGCACCGGCGCCACCACGGTCGAGCTGACCGCGACCGTGAGCAAGGGCGACGCGAAGGCGACCCGCGTGTTCACGGCCACGGTGCCCGAGCTCCCCGCGCCCGCCGCCCTGAAGGGCTACCTGTTCAGCTACTTCACCGGCGAGGGCACCGCGGACGGCGAGCAGCTCTACTTCGCGCTCAGCAAGGGCGACGACCCGCTGAAGTGGCGGGAACTGAACAACGGCAAGCCCGTCCTGACCTCGTCCCTCGGTGAGCAGGGCCTGCGCGACCCGTTCATCATCCGCTCCCCGGAGGGCGACAAGTTCTACCAGATCGCGACCGACCTGAGGATCTACGGCAACGGCGACTGGGACGCCTCCCAGCGCACCGGCAGCAAGTCCATCATGGTCTGGGAGTCCACCGACCTGGTCCACTGGACCAACCAGCGCCTGGTGAGGGTCTCCCCCGACAGCGCCGGCAACACCTGGGCCCCGGAGGCCTACTACGACGCGCGGCTCGGTGAGTACGTGGTGTTCTGGGCGTCGAAGCTCTACGACAACGCCGGGCACACCGGCGACACCTACAACCGGATGATGTACGCGACGACCCGGGACTTCTACACCTTCAGCGAGCCCAAGGTCTGGATCGACCGCGGCTACTCGGTCATCGACTCCACGGTGATCCGGCACGACGGCACCTACTACCGCCTCTCCAAGGACGAGCGGAACAACACGTCCTCCACCCCGAACAGCAAGTTCGTCTTCGAGGAGAAGAGCGACTCGCTGCTGAACACCTCCTGGACCGCGGTCGCGGAGGGCATCGGCAAGGGCGCGATGAACGCGGCCGAGGGGCCGCTGGTGTTCAAGTCGAACACCGAGGAGAAGTGGTACGCGTTCCTCGACGAGTTCGGCGGCCGCGGCTACATCCCGTTCGAGACGACCGACCTCGACTCCGGCGTCTGGACCCCGTCCACCGGCTACGACCTCCCGGCACGGCCCCGCCACGGCACCGTCCTGCCGGTCACCCAGGCCGAGTACGACCGGCTGCTGAGCACCTACCAGCCCGACCAGCTCGTGCGCAGCGTCGAGGACGTGACGGTGAAGACCCGCGTCGGCGAGGCACCGGTCCTGCCCGCGACCGTGATCGCCGAGTACGCCGACGGCGGGCGCCGGCCCGTCTCGGTCACCTGGGACGACGTCCCCGCCTCCGCGTACGCCCGAGCCGGCGTCTTCACGGTGCGGGGCGTCCTGGCGGACGGCTCGGCCACCGAGGTCCGCGCCGAGGTCACCGTCTCGGCGGAGGGCCCGGACGTGCCCGCCGACCTGCTCCTGCACTACGACTTCGACGAGACTGGCGGCAGCATCGCCCGTGACTCCAGCGGCCACGGCTACCACGGCACGTACGTCCGCACGCCCGCCTTCGGCACCGGTGTGCACGACGGCTCCTTCAGGATGTCGGGCGACACCGCCACCTCCCCGTACGTGAAGATCCCGAACGGCGTGCTGAAGAACGCCGGCAGCGTGACCGTGTCGACGTACGCCAAGTGGAAGGGCGGCGCCGGCTTCCAGTGGTTGTTCGGGCTCGGCCCCGACAGCAACAAGTACCTCTTCACCACCCCCTCCAACGGCGGCTCCAGCCTCTACTCGGCCATCACCAAGGCGAGTTGGTCGGCGGAGTCGAAGCTGACGGCCGGTTCACAGCTCACGCCCGGCGAGTGGCGGCACGTCACGCTCACGCTCGACGGCACGACCGGCACGATGGTCCTCTACGCCGACGGCGTCGAGGCGGCCCGCACGACGACCACCATCAAGCCGTCCGAGCTGTACGACGCGGCCAAGGACTACAGCGGTTACATCGGCAGGTCCCTGTACGCGGCCGATCCCTACTTCGGCGGCGAGGTCGACGACTTCCGCGTCTACGGCCGGGCCCTGTCGGCCGCGGAGGTCATGGAGCTCAGCGGCAACACCGCGGGCATCGCGAAGGCGACGCACCCCTCGCTGAAGGTCGACGCGATCGTCGACAACGCGCACGGCACCGTCACGCTGCCGCTGAGGGAGGGCACCGACCTCACCGCCCTGGCACCGGAGTTCGCCCTCGCCCACGGGGCCGCGATCAGCCCGGCCTCCGGCAGCGTCCACGACTTCAGCGAGCCGGTGACGTACGAGGTGACCGGATCCGACGGGAGGAAGCGCACCTGGACGGTGTCGGCGCTGATCATGAAGAGCCCGGTGCTGCCGGGCCTGAACGCCGACCCGAACATCGTCCGCTTCGGCGACACCTTCTACCTCTACCCCACCACCGACGGCTTCGCGGGCTGGAGCGGCACGCAGTTCAAGGCGTACTCCTCCACCGACCTGGTCCACTGGAAGGACCACGGCGTGATCCTCGACCTGGGGCCGGACGTGTCGTGGGCGGACAGCAGGGCCTGGGCGCCGACGATGGCCGAGAAGGACGGGAAGTACTACTTCTACTTCTCCGCCGACGCCAACATCGGGGTCGCGGTCTCCGACTCGCCCACGGGCCCGTTCCGGGACCCGCTCGGCAGGCCGCTGCTGAAGGCGGGCCAGTTCAGCGGGCAGATGATCGACCCGGCCGTCTTCACCGACGACGACGGCCAGTCGTACCTGTACTTCGGCAACGGCCGTGGCTACGTCGTCCCGCTCAACGCGGACATGGTCTCCTTCGACGCCGCGCAGGTGAAGGACATCACCCCGAGCGGCTACAACGAGGGTTCCTTCGTCATCAAGCGCAACGGCACCTACTACTTCATGTGGTCGGAGAACGACACCCGCGACGAGAACTACCGCGTCGCCTACGCCACCGGCCCCTCCCCCACCGGCCCGTGGACCAAGCGCGGCGTGATCCTGGAGAAGGACCTCTCCCTCGGCATCAAGGGCCCCGGCCACCACTCGGTCGTCCAGGTACCGGGCACCGACGACTGGTACATCGCCTACCACCGCTTCGCCATCCCCGGCGGCGACGGCACCCACCGCGAAACCACCGTCGACAAGCTCGAGTTCGACACCGACGGCCTGATCAGGAAGGTCGTGCCGACCCTGACGAGCGTCGACCCCGTCACCGTCGTCCACGCGGGCCCGGACGGTTCCGGGACGGAGGGTGACGCCGTCGTGCTGGCCGGCACGCTCTCCGGGGCGGGCACCGCGCACTGGACGGTCGAGGACGGCGCGCCCTGCACCGTGACCGACCCCTCCGCCGCCCGCACCACGCTGACCTGCACCGACAACGGCAGCTACACGGTCACCCTGGCCGGGGGCCGCAGCCGCGACACCGCCGTCGTCACGGTCGCCAACGCGGCTCCGGCGATCACCTCCGCCACCGGGCCGAAGGTCCCGGTGCCGGTCCGGCAGAAGGCCGTCGTCACCGCCCTGTTCACCGACGCGGGCAGCACCGACACCCACACCTGCGCGGTCGACTGGCAGGACGGCACCGCGCCCGCTCCCGGCACGGTGACCGCCTCCGGCTGCCGGGCCGAGCACACCTACACCCGGGCGGGCATCCACCGCCCGGTGGTGACCGTCACGGACGACGACGGCGCCCCGGCCGCCAGGACCCTCCCCGAGCTGGTCGTGTACGACCGGGCGGCCGGCCCGGCGTCCGGAGCGGGGCTCGTCGCCTCCCCGGCGGGCGCGCACCGAACCGACCCCGCGCGCACGGGCCCGGCGTCCTTCGCCTTCGCCGCGCTCTACCGGACGGGAGCCACTGTCCCGACCGGGCAGGTCACCTTCGACTTCCTCCCGGCGCGGCTGAAGCTCCGCTCCACCGGCGTCGACTGGCTGGTCGTCACCGGCGAGCGGGCCGTCCTGCAGGGCTCCGGCACGGTCGACGGCAGGGCCGGCTACACCTACCGCGTCACCGCCGCGGACGGCCCGGACACCTTCGGCATCCGCATCTGGAACACGTCCACCGGTGAGGTCCTCTACGACCTCCCCGCGGGGGCGACGGTCACCGGCCTCGTCAGCGTCGGCCTCCCCCGGCTGTGACCTCCACGGGCCCGCCGCAACCGGCGGCGGGCCCGTGCCGGGTACCGGGCAGCCGGCCGGTGTCCGTCGCCTGACGGCGGACAGGTGTCCGGTACCCGGGGCGAGCCTCAGGCGGGGACGCCTCCGGTATCCGGGGGCGAGCCCAGAGAGGGACGCGAAGGCATTGTGGGAGCGCTCCCAAGCATGCTTGGATCCAGGGCATGACACCCGTGCCACCCGTGCCCTTCGTGCGCCCCTACCGGGCCTCGGACCGACCGGCCGTCGCGGACATCTGCGTCCGGACCGCCCTCGACGGCAAGGACTCCTCGGCGGTGTATCCGGACCGCGAGTTGATGCCGACGATCTTCGCCTATCCGTACGTCGACCTGGAGCCGGAACTGGCCCATGTGCTGGACGACGGGAACGGACGGGCCGTCGGCTACATCCTGGGCACCGCCGACACCCCGGACTTCGCCCGCCGCTTCCGCACGGGGTGGCTGCCCTCGGTGGCCGGCCGCTACCCCCCGCCGGTCGGCACCCCGGACACCCCCAGCGAGCGGATGACCGCCCTGCTGCACGACCCGGAACGCATGGTGCTGCCCGAACTGGAGCCGTACCCCGCCCACCTGCACATCGACCTGCTGCCGCCCTGGCAGGGGCGCGGCTTCGGCCGGGCCCTGATGCACGCCCTTCTCGACGCCCTGCGGGCCCGGGGCGTCGGGGCGGTGCATCTGTGTATGGTGCGGGCCAACACCCCGGCCAGGGCGTTCTACGACCGGCTCGGGTTCAGCGAGATCGCCGTCCCCGACCCCGGGCCGGTCTGGTACCTGGGCCGACCCACCGCACGATGACGGCGGGGCGGCCGGTCCCGCCGGGCGCCCGACGGCAGGCTCTCCGGGACGGCCGCCGTCCGCTGGTGCCGGGCGAGAGCGCCGCCCCGCACGGGGTCGGGCCGGCCGACGCTCCCCCGGATGCCGTCCCGGCCGGGGCGCTCCGCTGTGAAACGGTCCGGAACCCCGCCCGAGCGGCCCGCCCGGATGCGGCCGGCGGGTCCCCGCCCCGTGCGGCGCGGGGACCCGCCGGTCCGCTCTCCTAGAATCGGATGATCATGCTCGCGGGTGCGGGCGGGGGGGCACGCCGATCGGAAGGGACGGGCTTGAGCGGGGAGCGGGCGGTGTTCGGGGCGCTGCTGCGGGAGTTACGGCTGTCCGGGTCGCTGACCATCGAGGGTCTGGCGGAGGCGTCGGGCGTGAGCGTGCGCGGCATCGGGGACCTGGAGCGGGGGCGCCGGGCGGCTCCGCAGCGGCGGACCGTCGCCGCGCTCGCGGACGGTCTCGGCCTGGACGAGGCCGGCCGGGAGCGCCTGCTGGCGGCGGCCCGCGCCGGGCGGGCCCCCGGCTACAGCCCGGTGGGCGTACGGGCGTTCCCCCGCGGCATCGACGATTTCGTCGGCCGGGAGCAGGAGGTGGCGCGGCTGGGTGAGCTGGCCGCGCGTCGGGACGCCGCCCAACCGGTGGTGGTGGCGGTGTCCGGACCGCCGGGGGCCGGCAAGACCACCCTGGCGCTGCACGCCGCCCGCAGCCTCGCCGCCCGCTTCCCCGACGGGCAGTTGGTGGTGGATCTGCGCGGAACGGACGACGAACCGCCCGGCCCCGCCGAACTGGTCCTCGGTGTCCTCAAGGCGCTCCAGGTGGCCGACCGCGACCTGGTCAGGGCCGGACCGCAGGGCCACACGGCGCTGTACCGGCAGTTGCTGGCCGAACGGCGCTGTCTGCTGGTGCTCGACAACGCCCGGGACGAGGGCCAGGTGCGTCCGCTGCTGCCGGCCGCCGGCACGGGCATGGTGGTGGTGACGAGCCGGCGCATGCTCACCGGGCTGGACAGCGTACACCGTCTGCCGCTGGGCGAACTGAGCCCGGCCGAGGCGGCCGTGTTCCTGACCGGCCTCGTGGGAACCGAGCGGGCCGCGGCCGAGCCGGCCGCCGTCGCCGAGGTGGCCGAGCGGTGCGGGCACCTTCCGCTGGCCCTGCGGGTGGCGGGCAACTGGCTCGCCACCCGGAACGGGTGGACCGTGCGGCGGCTCGCCGACCGCCTCGCCGTCGAGGACCGCCGGCTGGAGGCGCTCGCCGCCGGAGACGTCCGCGTCGACGCCGCCTTCGACCTGTCGTACCGGCAGCTGACGCCGTCGGCCGCGCGGCTGTTCCGGCGGCTGGCGCTGGTGCCCGGCCCGGACGTCGGGGCCGCGGGGGCGGCCGAACTGACCGGGCAGAAGGTGTACGACGCGGAGGACGCGCTGGAGGAGCTGGTCGAGACGGGGCTGCTCGGCGCGGACGCGGACCGCTACCGGATGCACGACCTGCTGCGGTTGTTCGCCCGTACGCGGCTGGAGGCGGAGGAGAGCGGCCCGGACGCCGAGCGCTCCCGTGCGGCCCTGTACCGCTGGCTGCTGGAGACGGCGGTGGTGGCGGGCCGCTGGTTCGAGCCCGACCACGGCGCGCCGCCGCCCACCTGGCGGGGGACCGTCGACCTGTCGTCCGCCGACCTGGCACGCCGGTGGCTCGAGGCCGAGGGCGCCAACTGGCTGGCGGCCCTGCGCGCGGCGGCCACCGCCGGTGAGCACGCCACCGTCGTGGAGGTGGCCGAGGCGCTGCACTGGTTCTCCGACCAGTGGATGTTCTGGGGGCACTGGTCGGAGGTGTTCGGCACGGCCGCCGACTCCGCGCAGGCGCTGGGCGACCCCCTCGTCGAGGCGACCCAGCTCAACTACCACGCCTGGGCGGTGCTCCTGTGCGAGGGCCGCCCCTTCGACAGTCTCTCCCGCTCCGCCCTGGCGCTGGAGGCGGCGCGGCGCGCCGGCGACCTCGCCCAACAGGCGTGGGCCCACAACTACCAGGCCTGGGCGCACCGGTTGCTCGGCGACTTCGAGGCGGCCCTCGGCGCCGTCCGCGAGGCCGCCCGTCTGTTCGAGGCGGCCGACGATCTCCACGGCACCCTGCAGGCCATGAGCGGCCAGGGCGTCATCCTGCTGGAGGCGGGCCGGCCCGAGGAGGCCCTCGACTGCGACCTGCGCTCCCTGGCCTTCCTGGACGAGGCCGGCGACCGGATCGAACCGCACATCGCCGCGATCGGCCGGCTCAACCTGTACGTGGGCATCGGCCGCTCCTACGCCCTGTCGGAACGGTGGGAGGAGGCCGTCGCCCACGTGCGCACCGCCGTCGGCCTCAGCCTCGACAGCCGCAACACGGGCATGCTGAGCCGGTGCCTGGTCCACCTGGGCACCATGCTGGTGTCCGCCGGACGGCCCGAGGAGGCGCGGGAGGCCTTCACCCGCTGTGTCTCCCTGGGCCTCGACGCCGACCCGAGGAGCGTCGCCGAGGCCCGCGACCGTCTCGCCCGCCTCGACGCCGACTGACGTCCCGGTCCCGGCCCGCGCCGCCGCGACGCGAGAACACGACCGGGGTCCGGGCGGCGTCGAGGCGGGCGACTTCCCCTCGTCGTACCGCCATCCTGCCCCGGGCCTGCCCGCCCGGTCTTGTCCCCCGACGCACAGGGCTGTTCCGTCAGCGCACCGCACGCCGCCGTCCCGGTGCGGCGGCGCTTTCTGCCTGCTTCCTGCCTGGAGGCGGCGCCGGGCCACTGGTTGGCTGGTCACGGCGGGGAAGAACGGGCCGCAGCGTGGCCGCCCTCCCCGGCGGCGGCGGTGGTGGGACCCGTGTGGCCCTCCTCCCCCACAGCGCCATGGATCCGAAGTCTCCGCCGGTACGCACAGGTGGAGAGGAGAACCGGGTGAACCTGGTGCTGACGACGGCTTCCGTCCCCGACGAGGACAGACTCGGCCGCTGGGGCCACGCATGGAGCGGAGCGCAGGTGCCGATGACGGTCACCGCGCACGGCGACGCCCCGCTGACGGGCCGCATCTCGACCGCGCGGCTGGGCTGTCTGCGCCTCTCCACGATCGAGGCCGGCCCGCTGCGCGCCAGCCGCACGTCCCGCCACATCGCCCACACCGCCGCGGACTACGTGGCCCTCGGCGTCCAGACGGCCGGCCGGGGGACGCTGCTCCAGGACGGCCGCCGCGCCGACGTGGCCGAGGGCGGGCTCGTGGTCTACGACACGACACGCCCGTACGCGCTGGACTACCCCGAGCCGTTCGCGGCGCGGGTCGTGCACATGCCGCGCCGGGTGGTGGGGCTGCCCGAGGAGGTCCTGCGGCAGGTCACCGGCACGGCGGTCGCGGGCACGGAGGGGCTCGGTGCCCTGCTGGTGTCGTTCCTGACCGCCCTGACCGCATCGGTGCCGGCCTCTTCACCGGCCGTCGCGGCACGGCTCGCCGGCAGTGTCGTGGACCTCTTCGCCACGCTCGTGGACGAGCGGACACGCCCGCAGGCGACGGCGGAGGCGAGCCCGCACGGGCACCTCGTCCGGCGCATCCGGGACCACATCGACCGCCACCTGGGCGACCCGGAGCTGTCCCCGCACACGGTGGCCGTCGCGCACCACATCTCGGTGCGCTACCTGCACCGGCTGTTCGAGGGCGAGGGTGTCACGGTGGGCCGTCTCATCCAGCAGCGCCGTCTGGAGCAGTGCGCCCGCGAACTGGGCGCCCGCGGCACGGCGGGCCCCTCGGTCTCCGCGGTGGCCCGGCGCTGGGGCTTCGCCAACCCCGCCCACTTCAGCCGCGTCTTCCGCGGCGCGTACGGCATGCCGCCCCGCGAGTGGCGCGACTGCGGCGGTGCCGCCCCGGCCGGCTGACACGGCTCGCCCGCCGGCCGTTCCGCCGGGCCCTGCGGGGCGGGGGCCGTCAGTTGTCCGGCCAGTCGCGGTAGGAGATGCGGGCCAGGTCGCGGACCTCGCCGATCGTGCTCCACTCGTCCGCCCCGAGCCGGGCCAGCGGGCGCAGCCTGCGAATGTCGGGGTGTCCGTCGACGACGGCGGCCTCGTCGACGGCGGCGTGCACGACCTGGCCGAGGACGAGGGTGGAGTTGCCGATGCCCAGGGTGGAGTGCAGCCGGCACTCCAGGGCCACCGGAGAGGCCGCCACTCGCGGCGGCCGGACCCGCAGCGAGGGCTCCCGCTCGATGCCGACGGCGTCGAACTCGCCCTGTTCGGACGGAAAGTCGACGGCGCTCGCGTTGATCTGCTCGAAGAGCGGCTCGGGCGCGAGGTTGACGACGAACTCGCCGGTGGCCTCGATGTTGCGCAGCGTGTCCTTGCGGCCGACGGAGGTGAACTGCACCACCGGCGGGTCGGTGCAGGCGACGGTGAAGAAGGAGTGCGGGGCGAGGTTGGCGGTGGTGCCGTCGGCCGCCAGGGTCGACACCCAGGCGATCGGCCGGGGGACGACGACGGCGGTGAGCAGCCGGTAGAAGGCTCCCGCGCCCACGGTCTGGGGGGCGAAGTCGATGCGCATGGCAACCAGTTCTACCGGACGGCGGTGCGGGCGGTGCGGGCGACCCTGACCTCAGCCGACGTCCCGCAGCAAGCGGTGGGTGTGGATGGCGAAGCAGGGGAAGGACCGCACGGCGGCGACGCCCTCGATCTGGCGGACGGTGTCGGAGTGGGTGGACGCGGGATCTCCGCACGGTCCGTTCCGACTTCGACGCGGTCGCCCGGCGCGCCGCACGGGCGGCTCAGACCTCCCCGCGATCGGCTCGCGCGTCCGCCGACGCCTTGGGCGTCACCGACAGTCTCGGGGACTCCACCGGCCCCGACCGGACCTTCGCCACCGCCGCCGCCACCTGCTCCCGCACCGCCTCGTCCGGCGCGGGTCCCCGCACGGCGGACACCAGGTCGTCGGCGAGGTGGTGCAGCTTGGTGTTGGTGCGCTGGGAGGCCTCGACCAGCACCCGCCACGCCTCGTCGGCGCTCAGGGCGAAGGAGGCCATGAGAATGCCGCGGGCGAGGTCGATCACCGGGCGGGTCTGCATGGCCCGGCGCAGTTGCACCACCTCGATGCGCAGGTCCTGCTCGACGCGGTCGCCCCGGGCGGCGCCGTCCGCGTCCGCCCGCTGCTCGGGCGCGGAGGCGGCGAACAGGGTGTCGGCACCGGTCAGGGCGAGCAGGCGCTCGACGACCGGGCCCGCCGTGCGGACCACGAGCGTCTTCCCCTGTCTCAGACCCTGCTCGCGCGCGACGATCAGCGCGTTGAGGGCGGAGCAGTCGATGAACGCGACCTCGCCCAGGTCCATTTCCACACCGCTGACGGCGGACGCGAGGGCGGCACGCAGGGCGCACTCGAGGTGTGCGACGGAGTCGAGGGCGAGTTCACCCCTGACGGCCACGACGGCACGGTCACCGTCGGGACGCACGACGATCTCCGGTACGGACGACGGCGGGGCGTCGTACGCAGGTTCTGGCATGACCGCCTCCCCCGGTCACTGGGCTTCGACAACCAGCGTCACCCGTGAACCTGTCACCCGTCAACCAATACACGAAATGGAGTTCAGGCGTTTGTTTGCACGAATATTCGCCCGTACAATCGCCGCATGGAGGGAGTGCCTGAGCCGCATACCGGATGGACGTTCCTGACCAACCACGCCCGCGTGCTGGCCGTCATCGCTGACAACCGCAGTGCCCGCATCCGCGACATCGCCGCGCATTGCCGGCTCACCGAACGCGCCGTCCAGAAGATCATCGCCGACCTCGAGCAGGACGGCTACCTGTCCCACACCCGCGCGGGCCGCGGCAACACCTACCGGATCGAACCGGGCAAGGTGCTGCGCCATCCGGCGGAGGCGGGGCTCACGGTGGCCTCCCTGCTGACCCTGCTGATACGGGACGAGGCGGACCGCGGCGAGGCGTATCGGTCAAGTCGGGCCGACTCAAACGTCATCGCGTCCGAGAGAGACGAAGGTCACGAATACGTATCGGACATTTGACGCGTGAATCTTCACACCAGCCACACAAGTTGGCTAGGTTGACGCGCAGGCCGCACGACCGACTCCGGCGAACCCCGCCGGCCGCGCGGCTTCCGCCGAGTCCGTGACACCAGTGGTACGGCCCGAGCCGGGGGCGCACAGTCCCAGGGGGCTGGACCGCCCGCAGAGCGGCGAGCCCGGGACGCCGGTCCGGAAGACACCCCGGCCCCTCGCCCACTCGGCCGGCGGAGCACGGAAGGAGTACGTCTTCCATGGCGACGGACCGCACCCCGCGCTCCACGGGCACCGCCCGCTTCGAGGAGGCCGGCGAGGTGAGCCGGGCGGAGATCCAGGAGCGGGTCAGCTCGCTCTACGACCGTGCGGAGACGGACACCGGCACCTTCAACGCCACCCGCGCCATGTCGAGCCGTACCCGCAGGACTGTGAGGACCGTCGCCAACAGCGGGCGGGCCACCGATCCGTCGCTCGACGCCGTGGCCCGGCAGTGGTTCGACGTGGCACGCAGCCGGGTCGGGCCGACCGTGCCCGCGACGCTGCCCGGCGACCGGCTGCCCGAGCGCGCCGCCCCGGCCGCGCGCCCGCCGAGGATCCCGGAGCAGCCGGCCGACCGGGGCGCGGTGCGGGAGCCGGAGGCGGGGGGCCGACGGGAGCTCGAGGCCGCAGGCGGCGGCCGACGGGAGCTCGAGGCGCCCGAGCGGCCGGTACCGGAGCTGACCGGGCGGGCCGTGGCGGCGTTGCCGGCGGTGCCCGAACCGCGCCAGGAGGCCTCCACCGCCCTGCTGCCGGCGCCGGGGGCCGCCCCGTCGGCCGCCGCCTCGCCCGGGGCGCCGCAGGCGGCGCTGCGTTCGAGCAAGGAACAGATCCGGGAGAAGCTCACCGCGGCCCGCGAGATGCTCGCCCGCACCGCCCCCCAGCCGGCCCCGGCGCTTCCCGCGGTCGAGTCGCGGCCCGTCGAGCAGCTGTGGGACACCGGAGAGCTGCCGGCCTACCGGCCGTCCACGGACTCGTGGACGGGGCGGCAGCCGGCCGTCGACAACGAACCGTCCGGCGGGACGGACGGGCGCGGTTTCCTCCTGTCGACCGGCGCGGACCTCCCCGCCCCCCTGACCGGCTTCGCGGCCCCGGCGCCGGTCGTCCCGGCGCCCACGTCCGCCTTCCCGCCGCCCGAGACGGGCCTGCTCGCGGCGAGTTACGGCGACCTCCTGGCGCCGACCCCGGCCGCCCCCGTCCTGCCCGCCCCTGAACTCTCCGTGCCGGTGCCCGAGTTCACCCTTCCGACCACGGGTTTCACGCCTCCCGTACCGGCTGCCGCTCCGGCCCCGGTCCCGGCCCCCGCCCTCTCCCCCGCTCCCGCCCCCGCTGAGGCCACCACCCACGCGACCGGACCCGCGTATCTCGGCAAGGCGGAGAAGGCCATCGCCTTCGCGCGGGCCCAGATCGGCCGGCCCTGCGTGTGGGGTGCGACCGGTCCGGAGTCCTACGACTGCTCCAGCCTCACCCAGGCCGCCTGGAAGGCCGCCGGGGTGACGCTGCCGCGGAGCGCGGTCGACCAGGCACGGGCCTTCACCCGGGTGGGCCTCGACGAACTCCAGCCCGGTGACCTGGTCTTCTTCCATGACGACCTGAGCCACACCGGGCTGTGCACGGGCGGCGGTCTGATGATCCACGCGCCGGGCCCGGGAGCCTACATCCGCGAGGATTCGGTGCACGCCCTCGGCGAGGGCGCCCTGCGCGGCGCGGTGCGCCCCGCCTGAGGGGTCCTTGCACTGTGAGCGCCTCATCAGGCCGCGTGGAACGGTGCCGTGCATCACAAGGCGCCGGAGAGCCCTTGTAGCGGAGCGAGCTACCAGGGTTCTCCGGCAACGCGGCGAGGTGCGGTACCAGGCCGCGCGGCCCAGGCGGCCATACTGCAAGGACCCTCGGGCCGACTGCCCGGACCCGGGCGGCGTCGGCTCAGCGCGCCGCCGAGTTCGCCCGCATCTGTCCCCGGCGGGCGTTGTTGTAGGCGCGCAGCAGGTGCTTGGAGACGGCGCACGGAACCGTGTCGACGTGACACTGGCGGCAGGTGCGCGCATGCTCCTCATAGGTGGCGCGGGCCTGGTGCAGGGCTTCCTCGGGAGAGGTCATGGGGGGTCCTCCAGACGGGTACGAAGGCTGCCGGGACACGCTGCCTACTCACGAGTAGCCCCAGCTTCGTGAAAGTTGACCATGTTACTCACGGTAGTGGAAACTCGGATTCCGGCCTCTTTCGGGAACCGTCCCCGCGCACGTGGCGTGAACTGACCAATGCAGGCCACGACAGAGCAGGGGGGCTCCATGCGGTGGGGATCCGGGCGCGCCAAGGACACGGCGGGCGGGAAGAGCGATCGGGCGGGCAGCGTGGAGGAGTTGCGCTCCGTAGCCGAGGCCGAGCAGCACGGCAGGGCGGGACGCCACGCCAGGGCCGTCGACGAATACACCGCGCTGGTCGTCCGGGCGACCCGGGAGCTGGGGCCGCACGACCCGCACACCCTGCGGTTACGGCACCAGCTCGCGCACTGGACCGGCGAGTCGGGTGACCCGGCGGGCGCCGTCGAGCTGTTCACGCGGCTCTTCGCCGACCAGGAGGCCCACCAGGGCCCCGGCCACCCGCACACCCGTCTCGCCGGCCACCAGCTCGCGCACTGGTACGGCCGCTGCGGGCGCCACGACGAGGCCGTCCGCCGCTACCAGGACCTGCAGCGCGCGGCAGAGGCCGACGGCCGCACCGAGGCCGCGCTCGACCTCCTGTGCAACGTCGGGTACTGGCAGATGGAGGCCGGCGACACCGCGGCGGCGCTGCGCACCTTCACCGCCATGCTGGGCACCGCGGAGCGGGAGCTGGGCCCGACCCACCGTGTCACCACCATCGCCCGCGGCCACTACGCACGGCTCGCCGGCGGCCTGCCGCTCGGTCAGGAAGGCGGCCACGACGGGCTGCGCGACCTCCTGGCGGCGGTCGGCGCCATCGAGGCGGCGGGCGACGCCCGACGGGCGACGCGGATGTACGCCCGGATCGCCGACACCAGCGAGCAGTTGTACGGCACGGGCAGCGACCAGGCCCTCGAGGCGCGCGTCGCGCAGGCGAGGACGGCGGTCGCCGCCGAGGAGTTCGAGGCGGCGAGCGAGGCGTACGGCAGGGTCCTGGAGTGTCTGGAGCGGCGCGGCCAGGGCCCCGGGGCCCCCGATCACGATCTCGTCCGCTCAGGACGGGAGGCGCTCGCCGCCCGGGCGCGGACCACCGCCCTGCGGGTCACCGGCTCCGCGAGCACACGGATGGCCGACGACGTGGCGGCGGCACCGACGACGGCGTTCGGCGTGCTGACCAGAGCGCGCCGCGCGGGCCCCGCGACGGAGGCGACGGGGCTCGCGGCGAGTCTCGCGGCCGGTGTCGGCGTACCCGGCCCGCACGCGGTGTCCGTGGAGGGGTGGACGGCCCTGGTCGAGGATCTGGCCCGGCAGGGCCACGAGGTGCTCGCGCTCTACTTCGCCCGCCCGGGACTGCGCCCCACGCCCGAGGACACGGCGCTGTGCTCCGGACTCGGCCTGCTCGGTGCGTGCGTCGAGGCCCTGGGCGAGGACCGGGTCGCCGCGCAGGCGTACACGTTCGGGCCGGACGGCCCGGTCGCGGTGCCGGTCGAGGTGGTCGCCGAGGAGGAACCCAGGGACCGGCCGCCCGCGCCCCGGCCGCCGCGCGAGGTCACCGTCTTCGACGACGGGGCCGAGGCCCTCGGTGACTGGCGCGCACCGCACCGGGCAAGGGCCGCGCGGGCGGCGGGCGATCCGCCGGCGTTCGGCCCGTACGAGGTGCTGCAACGCGTCGGCACGGGCGGCTTCGGACGGGTGTACCTGTGCCGGGACGCCGACGGGATCCTCGTCGCCGTGAAGACCCTGCACGCCGAGTACGCGACCGACCCCGGCATCCGGGAGGGCTTCGCCCACGAGGTGGCGGCCGCCCGGCGGGTGCGCGAGGAACGGTTCACGGTGCCGGTGATCGCCGCCGACACCGACGCGGACGTCCCGTGGATGGCGGTGCCGTACGTTTCGGCGCCCTCCCTGCAGGAGTTCACGCAGCGGTTCGGCGCCCTGGACGAGCAGACCGTGCGCCGCGTCGGCGCGGGCGTCGCGACCGCCCTCGCGGCGATCCACGAGGCGGGGATCGTCCACCTCGACCTGAAGCCGGCCAACGTGCTGATGACCGAGGACGGGCCGCGCGTCATCGACTTCGGCATCGCCCAGATCGAACGGCTGACACAGCCCCGCGAGGGCTTCGCCGGCACGTACCCGTACGCCTCCCCGGAGCAGTTGCGCGGCGACGCCCACTACACCCCGGCCAGCGACGTGTTCTCCCTGGGCACCCTGCTGGCGCGGCTGGCGCTCGGCCGGCTGCCGTGGGGCGTCGACCTCCCGGCCGTGAAGCGGAACATCCCCGCCGGCCGGGCGGACCTGACGGGACTGCCCGTCGGTCTCGAGGAGGTCGTACGGGGCTGTCTGCGGCTCGACCCTGCCGAACGGCTCACCCCCGCCGAGGTGGCCGCGGCGCTGGTACCGGAGGCGGCCGCGGGCCGGATCGCCGCGCCCCGCCTCTCCGACGCGGCCCGCGACCTGATCCGGGACCACGCGACGCTCCCCGGGGCCCGGCGGTACGAGACCTCGGCGGACCCGAGGAACGCCGGGGAGGGCGCCGTCCCGTCCGCGGCCGACGGCGTCGACGCGCCGGACGCGGGGCACGCCGACGCCGTGCGCGAGGCAGCGCGGGAGATCGAGGCGCGGGTGCTGGCCTGGGAACGGGAGAGCACGGCGAAGCCGACGGAGCGGATGCGCCTCGAGTGCGCCGCGTTCCTGACGGAGGCGCGGCGACGGCTGGGCGAGCGGCATCCGTTCACGCTGCGGATGACGGTGTCGCTCGCCATGCTCGGCTGCACCGAACCGGGCGGGGCGGCCCGCGCCGAGCGGGCGGTCGCCCAGGCCGCCGTCCACCTGGGCGAAGGACACCCGACCGTGCGCGACGCCCGCGCCCTGCTGCGCCTGCTCACCTTGCGCGGTGCGCCCTGAACGGCCTCGGCACGGCGGCGTTGTGAGCCCCCGTCAGGGGTGCGAGGATGCGCGGGACCTGCTCATCACGACGGGAGGAGCCGGAGTGACCGGCGAGAACGACGGACGGCGGGCGGCGGCGGTGTTCGACGCTCTGGGGACCGCGTACGAGAAGGCGTTCGCCCACTCCGAGGCGCACCACCGGTCCCTTGAGTGGCTGCTCGGACGGCTCGCGCCGGGCAGCCGGGTGCTGGACGTCGGCAGCGGGACGGGCCGGCCGACGGCCGAGACGCTCGCGCGGGCCGGCCATGACGTGCTGGGCGTCGACGTCTCCCCCGTCATGATCGACCTCGCCGCACGGCAGGTGCCCGAGGCCGCGTTCCGCTGCGTCGACGTGCGGGAACTGCCGCTCGAGGACGACTCGTTCGACGCGGTCTGCGTGTACTTCTCGCTGTTGCAGATGGACCGCGCGCAGCAGTCGGAGGTCGTGGGCCGGCTGGCGCGGGCGGTGCGGCCGGGAGGCAGTCTGGTGCTCGCCACCGTGCCCTTGGACGTGGAGGGCGTGGACGCGGTCTTCATGGGACAGCCCGTGCGGGTCTCCAGCTTCGCCGGTGAGGATCTCGCCGCGGTGGTGAGCGGGGCGGGCCTGACGGTGCTGGCCGAGGAGAACGTGCTGTTCACCCCCGACCACCCGGAGGCCGGGCCGGAGCCCCAGCTCTTCCTGTACTGCGGGCGACCTCGAGGCTTGTGACTCCCGTGGGCGGGAGCGGTGATCGGCTCCCGCCCCCGGGTTCAGCGGGTGCGGCGGGACGCGACGGCCGTCACCAGGGCCGCCGATCCCGTGCCGAGCAGTGCTCCCGCCACGACGTCACCCGGGTAGTGCACACCGGTGTGCACCCGCGAGTAGCCCACCGCGCAGGCGAGCAGGCCCAGCGGGACCGCGGCGACCGGGAGGGCCGGGCCGACGGCGGCCGCGAAGGCGACCGCCGATGCGGTGTGGCCGGACGGGAAGGACGCCGAGTCCGGCATCGGCACGTGCCGCCCCGGGAACGGCGAGTCCTCCGCACGGTGCGGCCGTGGCCGCCGGACCAGCTGCTTGCCCAGCAGGTTGGCGGTGGTCGAGGCCACACCGATGGCGGCGACACCGAGGGCGGCGGCCCGGCGGGCCCGGCCGCCGCGCAGCGCGAGCAGCCCGGCCACCGCGAAGGACAGCTTGGAGTGGTCCGCCGCCGCGGACAGCCGGCGCAGCGCGGTGTCCAGGGTCGGTGTCCTCGTCACGGTGACCGCCTCGTACAGGGCCTGGTCGAGGGTGGCGAGGTCGCGCACCAGGTGCGGGATGTGGACGCGTTGCGTCGGGCGGCGGTCGGACATCGTCGGTCTCCTGGGTCGTGCGGGTCTACGGGCGGCCGAGGGGCCGTTGCGGCGACACGCCGCCGGGTCACGGCCGGTACGCGGACGCGGCGGCCGGGCGGTGCCCCGGCGGGGCGGTCCCGCGCGCTCCGCCGGCGTCGAAACCACCGGGTGCGGCCCGCTCCGCCTGCACAGCGCCATCGGTCTCCCCGCCTGGGCGGCTGGTCGGTCAATTCTCCACGGCACAGCATCCGGGCGGACCGGCGGGCCCGGTGACGTCCGAGGACGTCACCGTGGGAGCGGTGTCGAGGCGGCAGAAGCAGGAGGCCCGCACCGGTACGTCGGTCAGCGCGGTCGCGAACTTCAGCTGCTGCGCGACGATCCGCGCCTCCGCGTCCTTGCCCTGCCGCAGGAGGCACTCGTGGAGCCCGTGCAGGGACCAGACGTTGCCGGGGTGCTGCGAGGGGCGCGGCAGTGTGTCGTCGAGCCCCAGGTCGGCCCGGTAGACGGCCTCGGCCTCCGCGACCCGGCCGCGCTCCAGCAGCAGGGCGCCGTAGGCGTGCCGGGTGGGCTGCATCCAGCCCCACGGTTCGTCGTAGGGGAGGTTGTCGTCCAGCTCGATCGACCGCTCCAGGGCGGCGAAGGCGGCGTCGTGACGGCCCTTGCGGTACTCCAGTTCGCCGTCGAGCATCGCGGAGGCGATCGCGAGGATGTCCGCGCAGGTGTTGTTGAACAGCATGCGGGACTCGGGGACCCGGGCGACGGCCTCCCGGAACAGCGTGCGCTCGGTCTCCGCCCCGTCGATGCGGCCGGTCGCGGAGAGCGCCACCCCCCGCGCGTAGTGCCGCAGCGCGGTCGTCATGCTGTACAGCTCGGTGTCCGCGGGCTCCGGCAGGGCCAGGATGTCGTCCCAGCGGCCGAAGCGGATGAGGACGTGCACCCGCATCGGCAGGAAGGCCTCCAGCCAGTCCGCCATGGGCGGGCTCTCCACCCGCAGCAGTTCCTCCGGCAGCGCCTCCTCCAGCCGGTCGGCGGCCTCCAGCGCGACCCGCGCCTGCCCGAGGAACATCGCGCCGTAGATCTTGAAGTGGTGGTTGTGGGCCCGGTAGAGGGTGTAGAAGTTCATCGCCCCGGCCCGCACCCGGTACTTGTCGTCGGCGGCGATCGCCCGGCTGTTGTCCGACACCACGGCGCGGTAGTCGCCGCACAGCACCTCCAGGTGGGAGGGCATGTGCTGGAGGTGCCCGGCGTCGGGCACCAGGTCGCGCAGCCGGTCGGCGACGGGCAGGGCCGTCTCCGGGGTGGGGGACATCTCCAGCAGGTGGACGTACAGGTGCAGCAGGCCCGGGTGCCGGGCCCCGGCGTCGGTGGCGAGCGCCGCTTCGAGGACGTCTCCGGCCTCCACGGTGCGGGCGCCCTCGGCGGGCCGGCCCGTGCGGACGTCCCACAACTGCCACGGCGTCAGGTTCATCAGGGCGTCCGCGTACAGGGCGGCGACGTCGAGGTCGTCGGGGGCCAGCCGGTGCACGGCGCGCATGGCGTCCGCGTAGGGGGTGTTCCACACCGAGCAGTCCTTCGCGGGCCGCTCCTGCGGATAGCGGGCGCGCAGCGCGCCGATCAGGGCCCGCTCGACGGGCGTGGCGTGCGTGGACTTCTCATGGGCGCGTTCGACGGCGGCGTGGGTGCGGGCGACGGTCCGCGTCAGGTCCTGGTCGTCGAAGAACTCCCAGGGTTTGTTGTAGTTGGGACCGAGCGCGTAGGCGATGCCCCAGTGGGCCATCGCGCAGTCGGGGTCGGCACGGGCGGCGGCCTCGAAGCAGGCGACGGCCTCCTCGTGGTTGAAGGCGTACGACCAGACGAGTCCGCGGTCGAACCACAGCTGTGCCTCGGGCGACGAGGTGGTGACCGGCCGGCTGTGGGTGCCGAGGTCGTAGTCGTAGTCCGGGTGATCCGTTCGGTCCGTGTGCTCCATGGCGCTCCCCTGGTCGCGTGGCGGCCGCCCCGCTTCCGGGGCCGTGCCGCTGGGAGCGGCCTGTGCCGGCCGCTCCGAGCGACATATACCGCGCGGCCCGGTGCCGGGACGGCCCCTCGCGTCCGGGAGCACCCGAACGTGCCCGGGTGCCCCCCGGGGGCCTCAGTACCGGCGCGTGGCGGTACGGCGCAGCAGGACGAACCCGCCGATCACCAGGATCCCACCGGCGGCCGCGGGCCACAGGTCGGCGCCCGTCTCGGCCAGACCGCCCTGGGCCTGCGGCTGGGGCGCGGGGACGACGGGGGTGTCGCCCGCGTCGGCGGGGGGCAGCGTCTGCCGCGGGGCGGTCACGGCGGTGCCGAGCTCGCCCTGCGGCGCGGTGCCGTTCTGGGAGTCGGTGCCGTTCTGGGCGTCCGCGCTGTTCTGGGCGTCCGCGCTGTTCCGGGTGTCGGGGCCGTTCTGGCCGGCGGTGGCGTTCTGCTGAGCCGCGGCGTCCTGCTGGGCGGGGGCCGCCGCCCGGGTCGACTTCGTCGTCGGCTCGGCGTAGGCGCGCGGTTCCGCGCTGCGGGGGGTGTCGGCGGAGCCGGCGTCGCCCGTGGCGGGGTTCCGGACGGGTGGCTGCTGACCCTGGTCCTGGTCCTGACCGTCCTGAATCTGGCCCTGGCCACCCTGGTTCTGGCCCTGGCCGCCCTGGTCCTGGCCACCCTGGTTCTGGTCCTGGCCACCCTGGTCCTGGCCACCCTGGTCCTGGCCGCCCTGGTCCTGGCCGGCGCCGGAACCGTTGTCGCCGCCGTTGTCACCGGCGCCGTTGTCACCCCCGCCGTTGCCCGCGCCGGCGCCGCAGGTGCGGCCCTCGTTGATGCAGTCGACCATCTCGCCCATCAGGTCCTCGTCGAAGACGTTGATGAAGTCGCCGTGGTCGGTGACGGGCTTGTGCAGCTGCTCGGGGAAGGAGTCCACGGCGAACAGGGGCGTCGTCCGGCCGCCGTCCTGCAGGCTCGGGGCGTCGACGTCGTACACGATGCGCTGCACCAGCTGCGGGATGGCCTGGAAGCCGGCCGGGCAGCTGCCGTCGGCGCCGGCGAACGCCACGTGCGTGCGGTGGTTGGCGCTGTCGATGTTGTCGCCGTCCCAGCAGCTCTGGAAGCGGAAGCTGCGCACGACGTCGCTGCCGTCCGGGCACAGGGGGTACTTGTCCTTGAGCTGCCGGTCCTCGAAGCCGGTGCAGCTCCACGACGCGTTGGCGTTGGCGGTGCCGTTGACGAACGCCTTGGCGTCGCCGGTGATGATGCGCAGCAGGCGCGGCATGGCGGTGACCTTGGCGCCCGGGTTGCCGACGAAGGTCATCGTGACCTCCTTGGGCGTGACGATCTCACCGGCGTTGCCCTCGGTGCCGCCGCCCGGAGCGTTGGCGTCCTGCTCCTGGGTGCCGTTCTGCAGGCGCAGGACGGGCCAGAAGTACGAGGACCTGTCGCCCTGGTCGACACAGCTGGTGTCGGCGCCCGCGAGATCGTCGTCGGAGGCGAAGGCGTCGTTGGCCTGGTTGCCGACGTAGTCGTGGAAGTGGTGGGCGCCGTTGCTGACGCCCGGTGCGACGATCACGTTGTCGGAGTTGAACAGGCCGTTCTCGTTGACACCGCAGCTGGTGGCGAAGGTGCCGCGGGAGGCGTCCTGCCGGAGCGGCGGGTTCTGTCCCTCGGGCTGGACGGCGGTGATGTCCACGAAGTCGCCGGCGACGGGTCCGTTCCCGGCCTGTCCGCCGTTGCCGTTGCCCTGCTGTCCGCCGTCCTGGTTCCCGCCCTGGCCCTGGTCGCCGTTCTGCCCCTGGTCCTGGTCCTGGTTCTGCTCCTGGTCCTGACCGTTCTCGCCCGCCCCGTCGCCGTCGGCCCGGTTCCCGTCGCTGCGCAGGGCGCAGGCCGCGAGGTCCGCCAGACCCTCGGGGCGGTCGCCGACCCGGCCGATGGCGACGGCGATGCGCTCGATGGTCGCGCCGCGCTTCTCCTTCAGCGGGTTCATGACCGCGTTGTCGGCGAAGCCGGCGTCCTGCCGCACGGCCTGGGCCGAGCCCTGGAGCTGGCGGTAGGCGGCGGCGATCTGCTCGTCCAGGAGGGCGAGTTCGCGGTCGACCTCGGGGGCGGCCTCCTCCGGGACGCTGGTCAGGCGGCTGCCGACGTCGGGACAGTCGATGGTGACGGAACCCGAGGTCCAGGGCTCCGCGGTGTCGTCCACGCTGGCGGAGGCGTAGACGTTGGCGGCCATCAGCCCTCCGCCGCCCAGCATCAACGCGACCGCGGCAAAGGTCGCGCGCCGTCCGCCCGTCGGGCGCCTGCGCCTGTTGTGTCCCACGGAGTAGCTCCTACGCGTAGTCGTCGGCGGCCAGGACATGAGTTCCCCCGGCCATGTACGCGGCAGACCACACCGGTGTTCAAGCGTCCCGTGAATTCACAGGGATTTCTCAGAGAGACGTTCTGTCCTGGAGATGTCCCCCGGTACGCCCCGGGGTGCTTCCTGGGGCTTCTCCGGGGTCCTCACCGCGGACCCCGGTCCCGCGCCGGGCGCCGCCGCGGCGTGACAGGGCCCTCCGCCACCGTGCACCGTGTCCGTGGAGCAGCCCCAGGACGATGGCGGCGGCCACCGCCACCAGGTGTTCGCGGCCGGCCAGGTTGGGCTTGATCACGGACTCCAGGATCATGGAGCCGCCGGTCAGGGTGAACACGACGGGGGCGCGCCGGATGACCGACAGGTAGGTGAAAAGGCCGACGACGGCGGCGGACGGACCCGTGTCGAGCACCTGTCCCGCCTCGGGCGGGAGACCGAAGCCCCACCAGCCCGGACCCACGGAGATCATCAGGCGGGCGCTGAGGGTACCGGCCAGCGTGGTGGCGTAGGCGATCGCCAGTGTCCTGGTCCGCCCGAGGGTGGCCTCGGCCAGGGCGAACGCGAGGAAGAGCTGCGTAATGCCGGCCCACACGGGCAGGTCGAGCGCGGGGACGTACAGGGAGACGGGGGTGCGCAGCAGCGCCAGCCACAGCGGCAGGTCGCCCTGGACGCCGCCGAGGATCCGCACCGCTTCGGCACCGGCGGGCCGCTGCGCGAGGGCGTGGAAGAAGATCACGCCCGCACAGGCGACGACCGCCAGCAGCAGCCCGGCGGGTCCGCGCCGGCGCAGTCGCCGGACGGGGTCGACGACGATGCCGTGCCACTCGGCGCGCAGCGTGCGCCCCGCGAACGCGACACCCCGGGCCAAGGCACCGGCCCGACCCCGGTCACCGCGATCGTGACCCCGACCGTCACGGCCGTCGCGGTCCTCGCGGTCGCCGGGGCCGTCACGGTCCTCGCGCCCCTGGCCGTCTCCGTGCCCGGCACGGTCCTCGCGGGCGCCGCCGTCACCGCCCCCGCCCCGGTTCACGTGCCGCTCCCGCCGCCGTCCCCCGCCGCCGGCGTCCCCCTGTCCGCCGCCTCTGCCACGGACGTCACCGTCTCCCTGGCACCGTTCCTCTGCCGGATGCATGATCCTCAAGATTTCCCCAACCGCTCACCGCACGCACGGGCGTACGGCCCTTTCCCGTCCCGTGCGGGCGATGTCCTCCCAGGTCGGGGGGCGCGCGCCGGGTTCGTCCGTCCTTGTAGACGTCGAGAGGGGCCGCCGGGGTTACCTCGAACCGGTGGGATAATCTCACTCTGTGGAACGCATTGACCAGCGGAACATGACACCGGCCGACTTAGAGCTCCTGACAAAAGCGGAGGCCGATCAGCTCGCGGGGTCCGGTGCGGGCGATCGCAAGGCGCCGGAAGCTCCTCGTGGCGGAGCCGCCAGGGGCTTCGGGCAACGCGGTGAGCGTGCGTACCGGGCGTCGCGAGCCGGGCGCCCCTGTGGTTCGCAGCTCTTGGACCGCCCCGGCGACCGGACCGGTTCCCGCGTCCTCGGCCCCCACCCGTCGCGGAGGCACGCCGCGTGAGCGGACTGTCGCCCGTGGCGGCCCGGCCCGGCGCCGAGCCCGTCCCGGCACTGATCGCCGACGGCCTCATGGCCGAGCACCTCGCCCTGTCCGTACCGGAGGGGACACGCGTCGTCGTGGCGCGGTACGAGATCCCGCCGGGTGGTGAGCTGCCCTGGCATTACCACGAGGGCAGGGTCGTCGCCGTGGTGACCGCCGGCGTCCTCACCCGGACGCTGGCCGACGGCTCCGAGTGCGTCACCCCGGCCGGGCAGGTCATCGTCGAGCCGGTGGGGCCCCGGGGGGTGCACAAGGCGGAGAACCGGGAGGCGGGCACCCTGGAGCTGTGCGCCCTGTTCCTCCTGCCCGTCGACGCGCCCCTGTCGACCCGTGCTGCGCCACCGGATCCGGTCCGGCACCGCTGAGCGGCGCCGGGCGACGCCGTCGGCCCGGTCGCCGCTCACTTCCACAGTTCCTCGCTGTCGCACACCCGCGCCCCCATGTTCCGTTCCATCATCCGCAGCGCGGCGTCGGCGAGGTCGGCGTGGATGTGGGCGACGGCGTCGCGGGGCACGGTCACCCCCAGATGGCGGATGTGGGCGTCGAGGGCCGAGTACAGGACGCACTGCTCGGTGACCTGGCCGCACAGGACGAGCCGGTCGACGCCCTCCTGGTCGAGGAGGTAGCCGAGCGGGGTCTCGAAGAAGACGGAGTGCCGGGCCTTCATGACGAAGAGGGAGGCGTCGTCGGGACGCAGTGGCTCGACGAGGTCGGCGTGCGGCCCGGAGAGAGCCGTGTCGAGGAGTTCGCCGTGGTGGGAGCGCCACTGGCCGAAGTTGTCGTTGACGTAGACGACGGGGACGCCGGCCCGTCGTGCCCGGTCGAGCAGTGCGGCCGCCACCGGGACCACCGTGCGCGCCGACGGCAGCAGCAGCTCGGCGTCCGGGTGGTCGTAGGTGTTGATCATGTCGATGACGATCAGTGCGGTCTTCCCCATGGGTCCATGGGTTCCCACGAAGCGGCAGGTGTTTCGGCACGTCACTCGAGTGCGGGCGTGGTCGCCGTCACGGGCGCAGGGACAGAGCTCCGAACAGAAGGGAGCCGATCAGCTCGGAGCTGTGGGCCTGATCCCGGCCGGTGGGGACGATGGGGGAAGTCGGCTCCGGCCGGGAGCGGCCGGTGGTCCCTCGGGACGCGGCCGCTCCCCCACCGTAGGTCCGTCGCGCCGGGGCCGCCCGGTGGGCGTGCACCAGGGTGAAGGGCGCCCCCGACCCGCGGGTCAGGGCCGGGTCACCGCTCCTCGCGGAAGGCGACGTGCCGTCCGGCCACGGGGTCGTACTTGCGCAGGACCATCCGCTCGGGGTCGTGCAGTCGGTTCTTGCGGGTCACGTAGGTGACACCGGTTTCGGCCGTGGACCTCAGGGTGACGACGGGGCGCGCCGTGCTGCGTGCCATGGGGACCTCCTCTCACCGGCACCGCTCCGATTCCTTCGTTGATCGGCGCATACCGGATGCGGTACAACAGCGCACCCGGCGCCGGCATTCCTCCGTCCCCGCCCCCGTGGCGACCTGCCCGTCCAGGGTGGCCGGCCCCTCGGTTACAGTGCTCCGCCGGTATCGACACCGGCGACGACGCCGGTTCCAAAGGGAGAGACAGCGGTGCGCACTGGGGTGGGGAACGTGTGGCGGGGCCTGGCGGCGGCCGCCTTGCTGACGAGTGTGGCGACGGGATGCGGCGAGGAGCAGGGCCGCACGGGGGCGTCCGGCAAGCAGTCGACGGCGGGGGCCGAGGCCACGGCCGCCGGCACCGCGAAGGTGGCGGCACGCGGCGGGAGCGTCGGCGCCGCCGGCTCCGCCTGCGAGCTTCCCGTCACCTTCGACTTCGCGGAGTTCTGGACGCCCGAGGCCGTCGAGTCGGAGGCGGGGGGCGGCGGTGACGAACTGAGCCAGGCGCTCGACGAACTCCTGCACCAGGGTCCGGTCACCATGGTCTGCGAGATCGACGCCAAGCCCGCGGGCAAGATCGGCTTCCTGCGGGTCTGGACGGGCGGGCCGGGCGACGCCGCCGCCCGCACGGTACTGGAGCAGTTCGTCGCCGCCGACGACTCGGCGAGCAAGCCGCGGTACAGCGCGTTCACGTCGGGCGGGCTCACCGGGGCCGAGGTGGAGTACGTCACGACCAGCAAGATCATGGAAGAGACCAAGAAGGAGCGCGCCCTCGCCGTGACCACGGCCGCCGGCTCGGTCGTCGTCCATCTCGGCGGCATGGACGACGAGGAGCACCTGGCGATGGTCCCGGCGTTCGAGCTGGCCAAGAGCACGCTGAAGGCACGCACCTGACGGTCCGCCACCCCCGGTCGCCCCGGTCGCCCGGGTCACCCCCGCCGTCAGCGTGTGAGCAGTTCGCGCATCCTGGCGGCGGCGCGTACCGCCGCGTCGGCGCAGCAGTTGTTGAACAGCACGTGCACCCGCTCGGCCCGGTCGGCGAGCGCACGCACCCGGGGCAGCCACTCCCGCAGTTCGTCGTCCGTGTAGGCGTGCCGGAAGCGGTCCTCCTTGCTGCCCGTCCCCCAGGCCTGGCTGCGGCCGTGGAACCGCACGACCGCGAGCCGCCGACACGTGACGGGTGTCACGGGCGGGATCGCCGTCGGCAGCGACTGCTCCATGTCGACGGCGACCGCGGCGAATCCGTGCGACCGCAACAGGGCCTCGGTCGCGTGCTCCTGTTCGCCGCGCCACCAGTCGGGGTGCCGGAACTCGACGCAGACCGGCCACCCGGCGGTGCGCTCGGCGCAGTCGGCGAGGAACGCGTGCGCCCGGGCGCCGGGCCGCAGCCACGGCGGGAACTGGAACAGCACGGCACCCAGCTTTCCGGCCTCCCGCAACGGCCCGACTCCGTCCGCGAACCGGCGCCACACCTCGTCCAGCGCCTTCGGGGAGCGGATGTCGTCGGGCAGGCCCGGCGGCAGCGCGGCGGGCCGGGTGGGGTGACCCGTCAGCAGCGAGAACGCCTTCACGTCGAACACGAAGCCGTCGGGTGTGCGCTCGGCCCACAGCCCGCTGGTGCGCTCGCTCGGCAGGCCGTAGTACGTCGAGTCCGCCTCCACGACCGGGAACTGCTCGGCGTAGTGCCGTAACCGGCCCTCCGCGTCCCGCCGTCCCGGTGGGTACCAGCCGCTGCCGACCAGCGCCCGGTCCGTCCACGAACAGGTGCCGACCACTATCTCGCCCATGGCGGGCGGTTACCCCGTCGCGGCGAAGATCCTCCTCCCGCGGCGGTCCCCGCGATGGACGACCTGACCGCCCGTCACCGTCAGGCGCACCGGCGCGTCCGCGAGGCGGTCGACGGGCGCCTCGACCGGGTCCACGGCGAAGGCGGTGAGGTCGACGGAGAGTTCGGGGGCGATCCGGCCGGCGGTCCGCTGTTCCCCGGCCGCGCGGGCCGCGTGCGGCGGTGCGGCATTCCGGCGCCACCAGACCGGTCCGTCCGGCCACCGCCGGGAGGCCGCGCCTCCGGGCGGCGGGTGGCGGACGGCGGGTGGTGGGTGGTGGCCAGGACCGCGCGGGCGTCGTGGGCGGTGACGGGCCGGTCGGAGCCGAGGGCGGGCGTGGCGCCCGCGTACCGCGAATCGCGCGTGCGCCGGCCCGTGCGCGGACCCGCTGGGCACCGACCCTGCGGGACCCCTCGTCGATGCCCTCGGAGCGGGTGGAGGCGGTGTGCCGGGGCTGCGTCGACGCGGCCACCCGGTCACGGCGGACCGCGTCGGCAGGCCGTCCCGTGCCGTCCCGATGCGCTCGACGCGGGGGCCCCGGCTCCGCGCTCGAACCATGCGCCGCGGGGCCAGGGTGGCGGACCGGGCAACCCGGTCGTGCATGCGCCGCGGGGCCCCGGGCGACCCGTACTCCCCCGCCGGTCCGGGCGGCCGGGTCGTGCCTGCGTTACCGGCCTCGGGGGCGGACCGGGCGACACGGTCGTGCATGCGCCGCAGGGCCCCGTGGCGACCCGTGCTCCCCGGCGGGTTCGGGCGCCGGGGATGTCGACGGCCGCGCGGATGCGCACCCGCCCCGATGTGGCGCATTCTTGCTGTGTCGCCCAGGAAGCGGCGTACGGACGAGGTAGGGGCGATGACTGGGAGCGCCGGGGACGTGCCGGGGCCGCCCGGGCCGCCGGCCGCACTGCTGACCGGGGCCGCGGTGGCCGCGCTGCGTGCCGCGGGTGGCCGCGCCGGGGGCGTGTACCTGTGTTCCCGTACGGCGGGGATGCTGCGGCTGGCCGTCCTCTCCGGGCTGCCCGGACCGCTGTTCACGCCCTGGTGGCGGGTGAGCGTGGACCGGCCCTTCCCGGTGACCGACGCACACCGGCTCGGCGTCCCGGTGGTGCTGGCCAACGCCACGGAGGCGATGCGCCGCTACCCGCAGTTCGCCGCAGGACTGCCCTTCCAGTTCGGGACCGTCAGCGTGCCCGTCACGGCGCGCGGACGGTCCCTCGGGGTGATGACCGTGCTGCGGGCGGCGTCGTCCGACGCGGGCGAGTTCCTCGGGGACCGCGAACGGCTCACCCGCGTGGCGAACGACCTGGGCGTCGCCCTGCTGCGGCTGGAGGCCGAGGGCGGCTCCGTGACCTGGGACGCCGAGCCGCTGTGCGTGCGGCCGCCGGCCGCGGGACCGGCTCCGGCCAGGGTCGGCTGGCTCGCGTGGGACCCGGTGACCGGCGTCGTCACCGCCGACCAGCCCGCCCGCGTCCTCCTCGGCCTGCCGCCGGACGAGCCGCCCGGCACCCTCACCTCGCTCGCCCGGGCCGTCGACCCGACGGACGCCCACGGCCTGCCCACCCTGCTGCGCGAAGCCGCCCAGGGCAGACCCCCTCCCCTGCCGGTCCAGATGCGCACCGCCGACGGGAGCCTGCGGCTGCTGGAACTGAGCGCGCCCGGCACGTCGGCGCCGGGACCCCGGCCCGTCACCGGTGTGCTGCTCGATCCGGGACCGGGCGCCCTGGCCGACGGAGCGGCCGACCTGCTGCCCGAGGGCGTGTTCTGCCTGGACCGGCTCGGGCTGATCGTCTACGCCAACCCGCGGGCCGCCCACCTGCTCGGTGTGGAACGCTCGCGGATGCTCGGCCGGCCCCTGTGGGACGCCGTGCCGTGGCTGAGCCGGCCCGCCTACGAGGAACACCTGCGCGGCGCCCTGCTGGCACCGGAGCCGGTGCACTTCCACGTGCGCCGGCCCCCGCCGGCGGACGACCGCGCCGACGGGCCGCAGCCGTTCGAGGGCGACTGGCTGAGCATGGCCGTGTATCCCGGCCCCGACCTGCTGACCTGCACCGCCGTCCCGGCGAACCGCGTGGCGCACGACCCGGCCCGGCCGGCGGCCGCGGACGCGGCCGACACCGAGGCCGGGACACCCGCGCCGGACGCCGCCGCCTCGACGGCTCCGCTGTACCGGCCCATCGTCCTGGCGATCGCGCTGACCGAGGCGGTGACCGCCCGCCAGGTGTCGGCGGTGGTCATGCAGGAGCTGCTGCCCGCCTTCGGCGGCCGCCGGCTGGCCATCTACCTGCTCCAGGAGCGGCATCTGCACCTGGCCTGGGAGAGCGGCTTCCCGGAAGGGTTCCTGGCCCCGTTCGAGGGGGTGGGGCTGGACGCCCGGCTGCCCGGGGTGGAGACCCTCACCACCGGACGGCCCCTCTTCTTCGACTCGATGGCGCAGATCGAGGAGGCCTACCCCGGCATCGCGCTCGACGCGGCGCAGGGGGCGCGCGCCTTCCTGCCGCTGATCGCGTCCGGCCGCCCGGTCGGCTCGTGCATCCTCGGCTTCGACCGCCCGCGCAGCTTCAGCTCCGAGGAGCGCACCGTCCTGACCGCGCTGGCCGGGCTGATCGCCCACGCGATGGAGAAGGCCCAGCGCTACGACACCGAGGCCGCCCTCGCCCGAGGTCTCCAGCAGGCCCTGCTGCCGCGGCGGCTGTCGCAGCACGCGGACGTGGAGACGGCCGGACGCTATCTGCCCGGCACCGAGGGCATGGAGGTGGGCGGCGACTGGTACGACGTCGTGGAGGCCGGGGACGGACTCGCCCTCGTCATCGGGGACGTGCAGGGACACGGGGTGCAGGCGGCGGCCACGATGGGGCAGCTGCGCAGCGCGGTGCGGGCGTTCGCGCTCGGCGACCGGCCGCCCGAGGAGGTGCTGAGCGGCACGAACCACCTCCTCATCGGCCTCGACCCCGGCCAGTTCGCCAGTTGCTGCTACGTCCGGCTGGACCCGGCCACGGGCCTGGCGCGGGTGGTCAACGCCGGCCACCTGCCACCGCTGCTGCACCACCCCGACGGCCGCACCGAGACCGTGGACCTGCCGGGCGGGATGGTGCTCGGGGTCGACGCGCGCGCCCGCTACCCGGTCGCCCACCTGCGTCTGGACCCGGGGGCGATCCTGGTGTTGTACACGGACGGGCTGGTCGAGCGGCCCGGCCACGACATCGACGAGGGCATCACCGACCTGCGCGCGGCTCTGGCCGACGCGGCGGCCGTCCCGGGGCGTCCCCTGCCGGACGTCGCCGACCGGCTCACCGCGACGGCACGGCAGTCCGCCGACCGGCCCGACGACATCGCGCTGTTGCTGGCGACCCGGCACGGCCCGGGGGCCACGGCGGACCCGTTCCGTCACCCTGCGTAGTGCCTCTCGCCTCACGCGGCCGGGCAGTGTAGACATGGCTCATGGTCCGACTCCTGGGACGATCGGGTGCCCGGCCGGTCCGTCGTCCCCGGGGCCCACGGGTGCGGCGTACGCCCGAGACCACGATGGGCGGGCGCAGTCTGGCCGCGCAGGTGTTCGTCCTGCAGGTGGTCATCGTGCTGCTGCTGGTCGTCGGAGCCGTCGTGGCGCTGGTGCTCCAGGTACGGCACGACACCACCCAGGAGGCCCGCAACCGTTCCCTCGCCGTCGCCGAGACGTTCGCGAACTCCCCCGGCATCGTCGCGGCCCTGCGCTCGCCCGACCCCACCGCGGTGCTCCAGCCGCGCGCCGAGGCCGCCCGCGAGGCCACGGAGGTCGACTTCGTCGTCGTCATGAACCCCGAGGGCGTCCGCTACACGCATCCCAAGCCGGACCGCATCGGCAAGAAGT
Source organism: Streptomyces sp. NPDC030143 (assembly GCF_055573695.1). Classification (NCBI taxonomy): domain Bacteria; kingdom Bacillati; phylum Actinomycetota; class Actinomycetes; order Kitasatosporales; family Streptomycetaceae; genus Streptomyces; species Streptomyces sp. NPDC030143. The sequence continues at coordinate 18,794 of NZ_JBVIAY010000011.1, read as the reverse complement.
TCGTCGGGACGCTGGCACCGGCCCAGGCCGGGGGCCAGGTCGTGGAGGAGGTCGACGGGACGATCGGGCGGCTGGTGCAGGCGGTGGTGCCGGTGAGGGCCCCCGACGGAGAGATCGTGGGCCTGGTGTCGTCGGGCATCACCACCGCGCGCGTCGGCGGCAACGCGGACCGTCAGCTGCCGCTCGTGTTGGCCACCGCCGCCGCGGCCCTCGCCCTGGCCACCGGCGGCACGGCCCTGGTCAGCCGCCGGCTGCTGCGCCAGACCCACGGCCTCGGCCCGCGCGAGATGACCCGGATGTACGAGCACCACGACGCGGTCCTGCACGCCGTGCGCGAGGGCGTGATCATCGTCGGCGGGGACGGCGACCTGCTGCTCGCCAACGACGAGGCGCACCGCCTGCTGGCCCTGCCCGCGGACGCCGAGCGGCGCCACGTCCTCGACCTCGGTCTGGACTCCGACACCGCCGCCCTGCTCGCCTCCGGGCGGGTGGCCACGGACGAGGTGCACCTGGTCGGGGAGCGGCTGCTGGCCATCAACCAGCGGCCGACGGAGCTCGCGGGCGGGCCCGCCGGCAGCGTCGCCACGCTGCGCGACTCCACCGAGCTGCGCGCCCTGTCCGGCCGGGCGGAGGCGGCACGCGAGCGCCTCGACATGCTGTACGCGGCCGGTGTCGGCATCGGCACGAGCCTGGACGTGACCCGCACGGCGGAGGAACTGGCCGAGCTGGCCGTGCCCCGGTTCGCGGACTTCGCCACCGTGGACCTCTTCGACGCCGTCCTGGCCGGCGAGGAGCCGGAGGCCCGGGCCGCCCTGCGGCGCACGGCCGTCAGCTGTGTCCGCAAGGGTGCGCCGATGTACGCGGTGGGCGAGCAGATCCGGTACGTCGACTCCGCTCCGCAGGCCCGCTCCCTGGCCACCGAGCGGCCGGTCCTGGAGGCGCGGCTGGCGGAGTCCCCGGGGTGGCGGGCGCAGGACATGGAGCGCACCGAGCAGGTCGTGGAGTTCGGCATCCACTCGCTGATCACGGTGCCGGTGCGGGCGGGGTCGCTGATGCTGGGCGTGGTCAGCTTCTGGCGCTCGGAGCGGCCCGAGCCCTTCGACCCGGAGGAGGTGGTGCTCGCGGAGGAACTGGTGGCGCGGGCCGCGATCTCCATCGACAACGCGCGCCGCTTCACCCGCGAGCACGGCATGGCCGTCACCCTGCAGCGCAGCCTCCTGCCGCGCACCCTGCCCGAGCAGGGCGCCCTGGACATCGCCTACCGCTATCTGCCCGCGCAGGCGGGGGTCGGCGGCGACTGGTTCGACGTGCTGCCGCTGTCCGGTGCCCGCGTCGCCCTCGTCGTCGGGGACGTCGTGGGGCACGGGCTGCACGCGGCCGCCACCATGGGCCGGTTGCGCACCGCCGTCCACAACTTCTCGGCGCTGGACCTGGCGCCGGAGGAACTCCTCGGGCTCCTCGACGAACTGGTGGCCCGGATCGACCAGGACGAGGCGGCCGACGGCGCCACCGCGCCCGTCGCGGGGGCGACCTGTCTGTACGCCATCTACGACCCGGTGTCCCGGCTGTGCACCGTGGCCCGGGCCGGACATCCGCCGCCCGCGCTGGTCCACCCCGACGGGCGGGTGGAGTTCCTGGACGTCCCGGCGGGGCTGCCCCTGGGTCTGGGCGGACTGCCGTTCGAGACGGCCGAGCTGGAGCTGGCGGAGGACAGCCGGCTGGTGTTGTACACGGACGGGCTGGTGGAGGACCGGCGGCAGGACATCGACACCGGCCTGGAGCGGCTGCGCGGCGCCCTGGAGCGGACCGGGAGCTCGCCGGAGGAGACCTGCCGGACGGTTCTGGAATCTCTGCTTCCGGCCCGTCCGAACGACGACATCGCGCTGATCGTCGCCCGCACCCGGGCGCTGGGCGCGGACCGGGTCGCCGAGTGGGACGTACCGGTGGACCCGGCCGCGGTGGGCGAGGTGCGCGCCGCGGTGGTCCGGCAGCTGGCCCGGTGGGAGCTGGAGGACCTGTCGTTCACGACGGAGCTGATCCTGAGCGAGCTGGTCACCAACGCGATCCGCTACGGCAGCGCCCCGGTGCGGGTCCGTCTGCTGCGCGACCGCACGCTGATCTGCGAGGTCTCCGACGGCAGCAGCACCTCGCCGCACCTGCGGTACGCGGCGATGACGGACGAGGGCGGCCGCGGTCTGTTCCTGGTCGCGCAGCTCACCGACCGGTGGGGGACCCGCTACACGCCGACCGGCAAGGTGATCTGGGCGGAACAGCCGCTGCCGTAACCCGCCGGCAGGCTGCCGCCGCGCGGTGCCGGGCCGTCCGCGGGCGCGATGAGCGGCTCGGGGGCGCGATGAGCTGCGGTGGCGCGATGAGCCGCGGTGGCGACGGGCGCGTCGTCACCGACCGCCGACCGCCGCCTGCTCGCGCCGCGCCCGCCACATCCAGGGGCGTGACGAGCGGCTCGGTGGCGCGATGAGCCGCGGTGGCGACGGGCGCGTCGTCACCGACCGCCGACCGGCGACCGCCGCCTGCTCGCGCCGCGCCCGCCACATCCAGGGGCGTGACGAGCGGCTCGGGGGCGGCCCGGCCGACGGCGCGGCGCGGCCCGGGGGCGGCCTCGGTGCGGCCCGTCGGCGGCCCGTCGGCGGCTTCCCGTCGCTCATAAAAGCCGCTTATGAGTCCATAGACCGGACCCGCGTACCGGGTTAGGCATGCCTCAGTTTAGGCTTCCCGTCGAGATCGACTGTCGCCGCTCGAAGGGAACCTGATCATGCCCCGCCCCCTGCGGGTAGCCATCGTCGGAGCCGGCCCCGCCGGGATCTACGCCGCCGACGCGCTGCTCAAGTCCGATGTGGCCGCCGACCCCGGTGTGTCCGTCGACCTCTTCGAGCGCATGCCGGCCCCCTTCGGACTGATCCGGTACGGCGTGGCTCCGGACCACCCCCGGATCAAGGGCATCATCACCGCCCTCCACCAGGTCCTCGACAAGCCGCAGATCCGCCTCTTCGGCAACGTCGACTACCCGTCCGACATCAACCTCGACGACCTGCGCGCCTTCTACGACGCCGTGATCTTCTCCACCGGCGCCATGGCCGACCGCGACCTGTCGGTCCCCGGCATCGAACTGGACGGCTCCTACGGCGCCGCGGACTTCGTCTCCTGGTACGACGGTCACCCGGACGTGCCGCGCACCTGGCCGCTGGAAGCGGAGAAGGTCGCCGTCCTCGGCGTCGGCAACGTGGCCCTGGACGTGGCCCGCATCCTCGCCAAGACGGCGGACGAGCTGCTGCCGACGGAGATCCCGCCGAACGTCTACGACGGCCTGAAGGCCAACAAGGCGCTGGAGATCCACGTCTTCGGCCGCCGCGGCCCGGCGCAGGCGAAGTTCTCCCCGATGGAGCTGCGCGAGCTGGACCACTCCCCCAACATCGAGGTCATCGTCGACCCCGAGGACATCGACTACGACGACGGCTCGATCGCCACGCGGCGCGGCAACAAGCAGGCCGACATGGTCGCCAAGACCTTGGAGAACTGGGCGATCCGCGACATCGGCGACCGCCCGCACAAGCTGTTCCTGCACTTCTTCGAGTCCCCGTCGGAGATCCTCGGGGAGGACGGCAGGGTCGTCGGTCTGCGCACCGAGCGCACCGCCCTCGACGGCACCGGCAACGTCAAGGGCACCGGCGAGTTCAAGGACTGGGACGTCACCGCGGTCTACCGAGCGGTCGGCTACCTCTCCGAGAAGCTGCCCAAGCTGCCCTGGGACCTCGAGTCGGGCACGGTTCCCGACGAGGGCGGCCGGGTCATTGAGGAGACCGGCGCCCACCTGCAGTCGACGTACGTCACCGGCTGGATCCGGCGCGGCCCGGTCGGCCTGATCGGCCACACCAAGGGCGACGCCAACGAGACGGTGTCGAACCTGCTGGACGACTTCGCCAACGGCCGTCTGCACACGCCGGCCTCGCCCGCGCCGGAGGCCGTGGACGCGTTCCTCGCCGAGCGCCGGGTCCGCTTCACCACCTGGGAGGGCTGGTACAAGCTGGACGCGGCGGAGAAGGCGCTGGGCGAGCCGCAGGGCCGCGACCGCGTGAAGATCGTCGAGCGTGAGGACATGCTCCGCGAGAGCGGCGCCTGAGCCCGCGCGAGGGGCCCGGAGACGATCCGTCTCCGGGCCCCTCGGCGTTTCCCGGGCGGATCGGTGGGCCGGGGAGGGATTCCGGGCGGTCGGCCGGGGCGGTCGGCGGGGGCACGGCAGCCGGTCGGCGGCCGGCGGTCGGCGGCGCACTCGCGGCCGACGGGGGAGGCGTTCAGGTGTACCGCGCGCAACCGTGCGTCGGCCCGGGGGAGGCATCACGCGAATGGGTCCGCGGGGGCACGGGCATGCTGTGAACGACGTCACTTCCGAAGGGCCGCGCCGGATCAGCCCGCGGGCCCGAAGTGCCGTCCCGCCCGCCCGCCTCCCACGAAGGACATGTGGTCTTGGCTCTCACCTACCCTGACGCTCCATCAGCCCGCCGTCCCGGCCGCTCCTGGACGATCCGCGTGGTCGGGCACCGGGACCGAACCGCGTCGGTCACCTGCTCCTCGGCGTGCGCGATGCCGTCGCGCTCCCGGGATCTCGCGGCCCTGCGCCGGTTCGCCGAGGCGCATGCCGCCGCCCACGCGCGAGCGGCGGCGGTCCGCCCCGACGCCGCCTGCTCCTGCCGTCGGCAGCGGTGTGCGCTGCACGAGGCCACCCGGGTGGCCTGCGCGGGTACGGTGGTGCTCGTCCTGCGGCACGACCCGGCCGTCGGCCAGGTGTGGACGCTCAGCGAGGTGTGCTCCGCCTGCGCCCCGCTGATGCCGCACACGCGTGTGGTGGGCCGTGCGGCCCGTCCCACGCCCCCGACCGGTCCCCCGCCCCCCGACCTCGCGCCGGCCGATCCCCCGCGCCCGGACCTCGCCCCGGACGGCCGCCCGTCGCCGTCCACGGCCGTGGCGCCGCCGCGCCTGGTCCCGGGCGGCTTCAGCGCCCCCGCGGCCTCCGACGGCACCGCGCCCGGACCGACGGCGGCCCGCCGTCGCGGCATCGGCAGACGGGGCGGCCGCGCGGGAGCGGGAAGCGGCGGGGCCTGAACCCGACGGCCTCCGACGGTGACGCACCCGGGCCGAGGGCCCGCCGCGGCACGGGGTATCGCCGAGATACGGGTCAAAGGCGCAATGAGTTGATCTTGAAGCCTTGAGCACCTCGGCCCGTCACCCGTTCGGCTCAGTGTCGTTGGTCGTGATGCTGTTGTCGTCTGGGGCCTGGGCGGGATTGCGACCTCGATCGAGCGGACCGCGTACCCTCGGTTCAAGCGGCTGATCACCGCGCATGAGCTGCACGCGCATGAGCTGCATCTGTTCTTCTCGCCGACTCACGATGAGCTTCAGTGGGCGGCCGACGCCACGGATGGTGACGAGCATCTGCTGGCCCTGCTGCTGATGCTGAAGTCGTACCAGCGCACGGGCTGCTTCCCCTTGCTGGAGGACGTGCCGGAGCAGGTGGTGGAGTTCGTACGGCGGCAGGTGGAGCTGCCGGAGGGCACGCTGCCGCTGTACCGGGCGGAGCGGACCGCCAAGCACCACCGGGGCCTGGTCCGAAAGAAGGTCGGCGTGAAGTACGACCAGGGCGAAGCCCGGCGGATCGCCGAGCGGTCGATCCGCAAGGAGGCCGAAGCGAAGAACCGGCCCGCGGATCTGATCAACATCGCGTTGGAGAAGGTCGTGGAGGCCGGGCTGGAACTGCCCGGGTTCTCCACCTTCGACAAGATGGCCTCGAAGATCCGCACCGAGGAGAACGCCTCGATCCGCGAGGGCATCCACGACCGCATGAGCCCTGTTCAGCGGGCCGGGTTGTTGCGGCTGCTGGAGGAGCGTGACAGCGACGGCACGACGCTGTTCAACCGGTTGAAGAAGCCCCCAAGGGGCCGACCTGGGCCGTGGTCAAATTGCTGGCAACACGCCTGCGTGCGCAGCGGCCAGTGCGACGTGCACTGCCCGGTCTGCGGTCGCCTCGTCGACCGGCTCGCCGGTGAACACGAGCCGGAAGTAGATTGGTGCGGCGAGGGCCTTGAGGAGTTCGGCAGGGTCGGTGTCCGCAGGTAGTTCGCCGCGCTCAATGGCTCGGGTGACAACGGGTTCCGCCCGCCGGAACCGGTCGTCGAAGAGGGCATGCTTGACTTCGGCGAACTGGGTGAGGCGTACGGCGTCCGAGAGGACGGTAGTGAGCAAGGCCCGGCCTGCTTGCGTCGTCATGGTGGCGACGAGGGAGCGGGCCAGCGCGCGCAGGTCACTCTCCACCGCCCCGGTGTCGGGGATCGGGATGTCCGTGGCGAAGTGGTTGGCCAGCGCCTCGGCGACAAGGCCGTCAGAGTCTTTCCAGTTCCGGTAGATCGTCGTTTTGTGTACGCCGGCCCGTTGAGCGACGCCTTCGACGGTCAGGGCTGCATACCCGCTTTCCGTGAGCTCGGTGATGGTCGCCTCCAGCACGGCGGCGCGCATCTTGGTGCCTCGCCCGACAGCGGGTGCACGCCTTGAGGGCGACCCAACAGACTCCATTGCAACTCCTAGTTGCGTTGATGGCGGAACATGCAGCAGGATCAGACTATCGCAACTTTGAGTTGCAATGCGGCTGTGCTCTTTCGAGGCCGCAGGCACTCCTGACCCACGAATAGGAGCTCCCCATGACCCGTGACTCCCGGGCAGCCTCGCGAGCCTCCCTGCGCGACCCTGGCGACACAGCCACGTGCGGTGACCATCACTCCGCGAACTCAATGCTGCAAACCGTTCCGTGCATGAACTGGACACCGGACTCCATCCCCGACCAGTCGGGGCGCCTTGCTGTTGTCACCGGTGCGAACAGCGGCATCGGGTACGTCACAGCTCGTGAACTCGCCCGCCGCGGCGCCCATGTCATCCTGGCCTGCCGCAGCCGCGAGCGCGGGACGGACGCAGTGGAGCGGCTGCGAACCGAAGTCCCCGGCTCCCACGCCGAACTGCGCATGCTCGACCTCGCTGACTTGGAATCCGTCCGCGGTTTTGCTGAGGACTGGAGTCACGACCGGCTTGATCTCCTGGTCAACAACGCCGGCGTCGCCATGGTGCCGTTCTCCCGGACCGCCGACGGCTTCGAGTCCCAATTCGGCATCAACCACCTCGGCACGTTCGCGCTCACCGGCCTCCTCATGCCGCACCTGCTGGCCGCCGGCGATCCGCGCGTGGTCACGGTCAGCAGTGAGGGCCAGCGATTCGCCCGATTCGACATGGCCAACCTCAATGCTGAGCACCGCTACCGAACGGCGTTTGCCTACGTGCAGTCCAAGCGGGCCAATCTCTACTTCGCCATGGAACTGCAGCGGAGGGCCGACACCGCCGGGCTGAGGCTGCGCAGCATGGCTGTCGCCCCCGGACTCACCCGCTCCAACGTGCTCACCGGCGGCGCCAACAGCAACCGGGGTCGCGTACACGGTCTCCTCGCGCGCCTGCTCTTGCGCATCGCTTTCCGCCCCACACCAGACGGCGCCAAGACCTCCCTGTACGCCTCAACCGTCCCCAACCTGCCCGGGGGAAGCTACGTCGTGCCCGATGGGCCGTTCCAGCTCCGTGGCGAGCCCGTCCTTCGCAGCCGGGAACGGGCTGTCCAGGACTCCTCTACGGCCCACAAGCTGTGGGTGCTCTCCGAGCAGCTCACCGGCGTGCACTACTCATTGCCCGCAGAACCTCCTTCTCAGAAATGAGTAGTTCTGAGAGATCGCGAACCACCGACGGGTCATGTCCGGTTTGCCCCTGATCTTCGTTCTCACAACCTCTCGCAGAACAGCTTTCGCACAAAACCCCTCGCGATAGGTTCTGCGACATGCCATAGCCCGCCGAACCGGCCGCCCTCGTCGAACAGTTCGACTGCCCCACCTGTGAGGTGCCCGCCTGAAGCACCTGCCGCCCCCGCGGCGGCAAGGTCGCCCCGAAGTACCACACCCCGCGCTTCATAGTGGCGCCCGCGGCCCGCCGGACCCCCTCAGCCCCCGTGTTCCAGGCCGTGCCGGGGCCGGTACTGCTGCGGGATGCGGACCGGCAGGGCGCCGAGCGCCCGGTCGTGGGGTGGGGGCGGGGCCGGGTGACCGGGGGGTGTCCGGCGGGCCGCCATCAGGTCGGCTATGTGGGCGCCGCTGCGCCGGCCCTCGAGGTGGAGCCGGCCGACGTTGGCACGGTCGTCGGCGAGCAGGGTCAGCACCGCGAAGGGGCCGGCCGCGTACGTGGCGACGTACCCGTCCGCGCCGCGCACGAGCAGTTCGCGGAACTCGCCGCGGGCCGTGAGGTCGACCATGCGGTGGCCGACGCCGAGGGCGGCCGCGGTGAGGGCCGCGAGCCCTTCCGGCTGGACGCCGGGCATGTCCCGGGCGAGGACGAGACCGTCGACGCTGGCCGCCAAAGCCCCCGTCAACTGGGGCAGTCGTGTGCGCAGTCGGTGCAGTTCGTTCAGGACCTCGGCCTCGACGGCCATGACCTGTCTCCTTTCGGCGCGTCGGCGGCAGCCTGGTGGTGCGGCGTCAGGAGGCCGTCGGGAGGCGTCGTTCCGGAGCACACCGAAGGCACCCCCTCCCCGCACGGCCGTACGAGAGCGTGACCCCGAGATTACGGAAGGTGGCGGGGCGGGGTGGGGGGTTTGGCATTTTCCTCTGGAACATCCCGTGGGCGTCCGCCGGGGGCGGCGGCCGTGCCGTGGGCGGGGAGGCCGGGGCGGGGCCGGCGCCCCGACGCCCGGCGCGCGACGCACGCAGCGGCTGTCCTGTGCTCGATCTCCGGCGACACCGCGAGCGCCACACGGCTTGTTCCCCGTCGCACGGCGAGCCGGTGGTGGGCCGCGCCGGTTTCGGGCTGCCACCGGAGCACCCGGCGAGATCGAGTGGCCGCTGGTCAGCCCCTGTGCCCGGGGACTCGGCCCGGCGTCTGCGGGCCGACCTCGAGAAGCTCCCCGCCCGGCACGGCGGTGATCGGGGGTGCGGTTCGGCATCGACAGGGCCCTGGAGGCGGGCGCTCGCCCCTGCCGCACCGGCGGTTCGACCGACGTGGCGTACACCGTCGGCGGCACGAAGGTGCCCGCGGACCTGACAGCGACGGGCTACGACGCCTCGTCGCGCTGTGCGCGGCCGTGGTCGACGGCGTAGGCGGTGAAGACGTCCGTCGGCGCGCCTCCCGTGTGGAGGAATCGCTGGTCGAGAATGGTGGCGAGGTCTCTCAGTGCGCCGGCGAGCAGGTCTCCGGCCAGCCGTGCCTCGGGCCGCCGCGCCGCCTGTCCACGCCGGGCGAGGGCATCGGCGTAGCCCACGACGGCCGCCAACGAGGAATGGTCCTCCCCGTCGTGGAAGTAGTACGCCTCGGCGTACTGCGTGAAATCGATGCGGACGCGGACGACTTCCGTCGCCAGGCCGTCCAGCAGCACCGCACCGGCCGTGCAGTCGATCTGCTCCGGCGCCGGGTCCGCCTCACGCAGCAGCGCCAGCCGGATGGCGAGGACCCTTCTGCGGGTCAGTGCCGGGTAGATCTCCAGCACCCAGGAGACGGTGGCGGTCAGGAGGGCGAAGCCGACGAGGGCTTCCAGCGGCGAGACCAGACGCAGCCAGCCCTCGGCGGGTGAGATGTCCCCCAGCCCCAAGGTGGCCACCGTGACCAGCGACAGGTAGACGGAGTCGAGCAGCGCCGCCTCCCGCGCCGCCTCGGAACCCGACGAGAAGGTGAACGCCCCGGGCATGTGGGGCCAGTAGACGATCGCCCAGCCGAGAACGACGGTGGCGGCCCACAGGCCCACGACCGTGACCATGGAGAGGGGCCCGACGAGCCCGACGACCCGTCCGCGGGCTCGGAAGCGCCGGGTCAGCCGCCACAGCGCCGTCATGACGAGGCGGCTCAGGCCGCCGTGGCGGGTGGGGTGCCAGAGGGTGTGGAACAGGTCCCGCAGGGTGATCACGACGAGCCCTGCACCGATGAGCGAAACCAACCACTTCATGTACGTCTCCCACAGACCTGTCACCCGACACGGAGCCGCGCTCCCGGGGCTCGGGCACCCACCTGACGGGATCGCGCGGCGGGCGCGGGGCCCGCCACGCCCGTCCGTGCGGCTCGGCTCGTCGGCAGTACGAGCGTGGACGTCTCGCCCGGTCCGGCGGTCACCGTTCGGCGGCGACGGGAACAGTGGGAGCCCGGTCCTCGTCACGGGGACCGGCGATCCCGTGTCCGACGGGGCACGCACCGCCCCCGGGGTGGGTCACGTGGGCCATGCGGTCGCCTGACGGGTGATCGGCCGGGGCGCACCCATGGCTTCGATGTCGTGTTCGGCGGCGTTCAGGAGTTGCTGGGCGAGGGCGTTCATGGCCCGGCCCGCCGCGAGTTCGTCGCCGATCTCCGGGACGTTCGTGTCCGCCGGATGGCAGTGTGCGGTCCCGTGGCCGGTGAGTGCCTTGGTACCGGTGTCCAGTACCACACGCGCCTTCGTCGTTCCCTCGTCGTCCTCGACGACGTCGAGACGAATCCTCCATTCCACGGTGTGCGGCATCGCTTTCCTCCTCACGTCGCCACCTGCGCCCTGCGTCCTGCACTCCTCGACACGGCGCCGAACCGGGCCGGCCGCCGGTTCGCGGCCCCCCGCCCCCGCGTCACGGGGTCCCAGCGGCGGTCCCGTGCCGTCGGCCGGCTGTTCACCGGCGGGTCGGGTCACCCGCCGGACGGCGGGTGCCGCCGTCCTCGCCGACCCGATCACCGACGTCCGTCGTACTGCACCATTCTGGACGCCAGGCCGATCCAGGGCGCGTCGGCACCGACGGCCGGGGCGGGCGGCGCGGCGCCCCGCTGTGCCCCGGGGGCGGCCTTGACCTTCGAGCCGGGTCGAAGGTCTACCGTCGGCGGTATGGGCACGATGCGGATCTCCCAGCTCGCCGAGCGCTCCGGCGTCCCGGCGACCACGTTGCGCTTCTACGAGGGCGCCGGGCTGCTGCCCGCCGACCGAACCCCGTCCGGTTACCGGATCTACGGCGAGGAGGCGCTCGAGCGCCTGGCGTTCATCGGTGCGGCGAAGCACCTCGGGCTGCCGTTGGGGGAGATCGCCGAACTGCTCGGGGTGTGGGAGACGGGCGCCTGCGCGGACGTGCGGGCAACGCTGCGGCCCCGCATCGCCACCCGACTGGCCGCGGCCGAACGGCGCGTGGCCGGGCTCCGGGCCTTCGCCTCCTCACTGCACGGCGCGCTCGAGCACCTGGACGCGCTCCCCGACCGCTCCGGCCGCTGCGATCCCGCGTGCGGCTTCCCCGGTCCGGCGACGTCGGGAGCCGGCCCCGAGGACGGCGCCCTCGCTCCCGACCGCCCGGTCGCCGCACGGACCGGTGCGCGACGGCGCCGGTCGCCCGTGGCATGCTCGCTCGACGAGGACGACCTCGGTGAGCGGACGGAGCAGTGGCGGAGGGCGATCGAGGGGGCCGAGCGCGTCCCCGTCCCCGACGGGCTACGGCTGACCGTGCCCGCCGAACGAGCCGGGATCGTGGCCGCCCTCGCCGTGGCCGAGCAGCGGTGCTGCCCCTTCCTCGACTTCCGTCTCCACCTGGACGGCCCGTGTCTGCACCTGGAGGTGAGGACCCCGGCCGAGGCCGCGGTCCTGCTCGACGACCTGTTCTCCCCCGCCCGCTGACCCCCGCCCCTGCCTGCTGTGTCCCGCCCGCCCGAAGGATTCCCGCCGCATGCTCGTCGCCCGCTCCGTCGCCCTGTTCACCGTCGCCGCACTCTTCGAGATCGGGGGTGCCTGGCTGGTCTGGCAGGGCGTGCGCGAGCACCGCGGCTGGGCCTGGATCGGCGCCGGTGTCATCGCGCTCGGCCTGTACGGTCTGGTCGCCACCTTCCAGAGTGACGACCACTTCGGCCGCGTCCTCGCCGCCTACGGCGGGATCTTCGTCGCCGGGTCCCTGGCGTGGGGCATGGTCATGGACGGCTTCCGCCCCGACCGCTACGACGTCATCGGGGCCCTGGTCTGCCTCGCGGGCATGGCCGTCATCATGTACGCGCCCCGCGGCCACTGATTCGTGGCAGTGGCCGCCGCTGACCCGTGGCAGTGGCCGCGCGGTGACCACGGCGTCGAAACCGCCGAAGGGCGCCGTGCCGCCGCTCGTGCCCGTGGAGGGTGACGGCTGGCGTGCTCGCCGCGTCCGGCGCCGCCCCGGCCCGTCGTGAAGGCGCCCGCCGGTCCCGCGCGGTGGTGTCGATCCGGACGGCGGCCGGGACGACGGGGTGTCGCCGATGCGGTGGTCGCGGACCGGTGGATCGGTGACGGCGAGGTGGGTCCGGTGGCCGCTCATGTGCGCAGGTCGAACCGCTCGGTGGCCTTGACCAGGCCGTTCACCTGAATGTCGACCGCGTGCTCGCCCGCGTGGTACCGGCGGGTCTGCACCTCCTTGAACGTGTGGGTCTTGCGCACGGCCCGCCGTTCGCCGGCGGCGAGCTCGAGGGTCGTCAGCTTGAAGACCTTGGGGATGCTGCGGCCGTTCCCGCGGACGTGGTGGACCACGTAGTCGACGGTGACGCTGTGGGCCCGAGCGTCCGTGTTCTGGACGGTGAATTCGATGACGAGGGTGTCCCCGACGGCCACCGCCGCGGGCGTGAGGCGCAGCCCGGACACCTCGACGAGTTCGCCGCCCGTCGCCCCGAGGATCGCCAGGGCCCGCTGGTCGCCCTTCTTCACCAGGGTGCGCAGGGCGTGCTTCACGATCCGGTTCGTCTCGGGGGTGGGGCTCTCCTCCAGCCAGCGCAGCGCGGTGTCGAGTGCGGTGCCGGGGTTGTCCTTGGAGATGTCGTTGAGGTTGTTGGCGACGGACTTGCGCACGTACTCGGAGGGGTCGCTGCGCAGGGGTTCGAGGATCTCCAGGACGGGCCGCGGGTCCCGCACGAAGACGCCGAGGGTGCGGGCCCAGGGCAGGCGGGGGCGGATTCCCTCGCTGGCCAGGCGCCGGACGTTGTGGCTCGGGCTGTGGGCCCACTCCGCGACGCGCTTCATCGTCGTCGTGTAGTGGTCCTCGACGAAGGGCCTGATGGCGTACTCACCGGTGTGACGCCGCGTGATCTCCTCGATGGCGTCCAGCGACACCTCGGGGTGGTCAAGGCCGTACTCCTCCACGTACCTGGCGACCGGCATGAGGAACCAGCTGGTGTTGAACATGCCCTCGCCCTCGGCGAGTTCGTCTCCGAGGATCGACGTCAGCACGGCCACGGCGGTGGGGTAGTCCTCGGGGAGCCGGGTGCGCAGTCCCCGGGCCAGGAGGAGGACGCGGTCCTTCAGCTCCTTGCCGGGGATGCCCTGTTCGACTTCTGCGGCGTACCCCTCGACGTCGAACTCGGGGTGGACGGCGCGGACCTTGCCGCCGACGAGGCGCGCGGCCTCCCCGTTGAAATGGCGCTTCAGTCCGTATTCGCTGGTCATGGTGCTCGGGCCTCTTCGTCTCGTGCGGGTGGGTGCTGTCGGTGGTCGTGGTCTCGGAGCCCGGGGCGGGCGCGCCGGTGGTGATCCGGAACCGGCGGCGCCCGAAAGGACAGCTGGGAAGGGTGGTGACGTTCTGGCGTTCGCCGAGGAGTCGGATGAACGAATCGCGCCGAAGACCGGCCGAACTCATTCGCCCCACTCGTTCACGCGACCGTCGGCCGGTCCGTCCGGCGGCGGCGTCCGACCCGCGTTCCGCCCCGTCAGCTCCTGGAGGCGCTCGAGGTCGTCGTGCACCGACTCCCGCTCCCGTGCGGTGAGGTCGATCGAGGCGGCCCCGGTGAACGCGGCCTTCACGGCCTCCTCGTCGCCGAGGCGCTCGGCGACGTCCGCGCGCAGCACGAGGAGGCGCAGCAGCTGCACGGGGGTGGGCCGCTCGTCGTGGAAACGCAGCACCCGGTCGATGGTCTTCGCGGCGCCGGCGGGGTCCTCCTTGGAGTCCGCGAGGAGGGAGGCGTGGTGCAGGGCGCGGGCGAACGTCTCCCGGGGCGCGGCCCGGTGCCGCAGGTCGTCGCTCGCCTGCTGCCCGACGCGGACGCAGTTGCCGCCCGGGGCGGTCATGAGGAAGTGCCGCACGCCGTACGATATGTCCTTCAGGGGCCCGATACGGGGCAGGCCGCGGGTCGGCATCCGCCCGCACGTCGCTCTGAGCCCGCCCCGGAAGGCCTCGTACATCGCGTCGACGTCGTCGGAGCGGATGTAGCAGGTACTGAACGACGGGGCCGGGTCGTAGTGCTTCATGGCGAAGAACTGGAGCTCTGCGCCACCGCGTCGGACGACCGCGCACGAATTGGGGCTGTTCTGCCGGAAGGTCACCTCGAAGCCGAGGGCCGTGGAGAAGTCGAGGACGGGCTGGAGGGTCTGGCACGGCAGTATCGGAATGGTCTTCTCACCCATGCCGCCCACTCTAGTCAAGTTTGACTAGAGTGGGGGCCGGTACGTCACCATCCGCCGCCGAAGAAGACCGGGAGGGCCGGTGCCGGGTCTGCCGCGGTGGACGTGCTCGCCACGGCGACCACCGTGACGGCCGGCGGAGGCTCGCGCACGACCCCCAGCGGCTCCGGGCGCACGACCGCCCGGCCGGCTCAGCTCCCGGCGTCCCCGCTGTGCACGAGCTGGATCAGGTTGCCGCAGGTGTCGTCCAGGACCGCGGTGGTGACCGGCCCCATCGTGAGCGGCTCCTGGGTGAAGCGCACGCCACGGGCGCGGAGCCGGTCGAACTCGGCGTGCACGTCGTCCACGGCGAACGAGGTGGCCGGGATGCCGTCCTCGGCCAGCGCCGTCCGGTACGGCTTCACCGCGGGGTGGCCGGAAGGTTCCAGCAGCAGTTCGGTGCCCTGGGGGTCCTCCGGCGAGACCACGGTCAGCCACCGGTCCTCGCCGAGCGGGACGTCGTGCTTCTTCACGAAGCCCAGGACGTCGGTGTAGAAGCGCAGCGCCTTGGCCTGGTCGTCGACGAAGACACTGGACAGGTGGATCTTCATGGGGTGCTCTCCGGTGCGTCGGGCCTGAGCCATCGGGTCATGATGCGCTCCAGGGGCTCGGTGTGCAGATCGTGGTACTTGTAGCGGCCCTGACGCCGCGTGAGGACCAGGCCCGCGGATTCGAGCACGGCCAGGTGCTGGCTGATCGCCTGGCGGGACAGCCCCAGGCCGTGCTTGACCGCCAGCCGGCCGCACAGCTCGAACAGGGTCTGGCCGTCCCGTTCCACCAGCTCGTCGAGGATGCGCCGGCGGGTGGGGTCGGCCAGTGCCCTGAAGACATCTTCCGCCATGTCCGCCACGATAGGCAAGCAACGACTTGCCTATCAAGGGAGTGTCGACGGCGCCACCGGGGGCACGACCGGGGACGCCGCCGGCAGGGGCACGCGCCGTCACCCGGGGGCCGAGGGTTCACGCGGACGGCGGCGTCGCCGCAAGGGGTCCGCCGACGGATCCGTCGTGGGGCAGCGGCCGGTGGAAGGGGGCCGCTGGGCGTGAGGCGTGCCCGGATCTTCCCCTGACACGCGACCGCGTGTGGCCGGCGCCGCGGGACGCCGGCATCGCGGACCCGGGCCCGTGGGGCCGGCCGTAGGCCCCACGGCGGCGAGGGGCACCCGCGGGCCGCCGCCCACAGGGCGCACGGCACACCCACCCCGTACGAACGCACATGCCAGGATTGATCCGTCAGCGTGCCGCCCATGCGATGCAACAGATGACTTTCACCTCGCACGTGCGGCACAATCATCCGCGTGGGCGCACGCACCGTACCGGTGATCCGGCTGCCTCGTCCGCTGTCGGCGCCGACGCGAACCTCGACGACGTGCCGGAGCGGGTGGAGAGGGATGCGTGTCCGTCAGGACCAGAGGGAGTGGACCCGTGATGACCCGTTCCGCGCGCCGGAGCCGCCGGACGCTGCACGTAAGCGGTGCGGGCGCAGCCGCCCTGCTGGCCCTGAGCGCCTGTTCCGCCCCCGGCGACTCCTCGACGTCGGGCCCCGCCGCGTCCGGCTCCGCCCCGGGCCGGCTGTCGGGCACGGTGACCGTGTTCGCCGCGGCCTCGCTGAAGGAGAGCTTCACGACGCTGGGCGAGGCGTTCGAGAAGGCCCACCCGGGCACCGAGGTGACCTTCAGCTTCGGCGGCAGCGACAGCCTCGCCGCGAGCATCGCCCACGGCGCCCCGGCCGACGTGTTCGCCTCGGCCAGCACCAGGACGATGAAGATCGTCACGGACGCGGGGGCCGCCTCGGGCACGCCGGCCACGTTCGTGCGCAACCAGCTGGAGATCGCCACCCTGCCGGGCAACCCGGACGGGGTCACGTCGCTGAGGGACCTCACCGACGCGGACCTGAAGGTCGTTCTGTGCGACAGGACGGTTCCGTGCGGCGCGGCCGCCCGCAAGGCCCTGGACGCGAGCAGGCTGAAGCTCACGCCGGTCTCCTACGAGGAGGACGTCAAGGCCGCCCTGAACAAGGTCGTGCTGAAGGAGGCCGACGCCGCGGTCGTGTACAGGACCGATGTGAAGGCGGCCGGTGACAAGGTGGAGGGCGTGGACTTCCCCGAGTCGGCCGACGCCGTCAACGACTACCCGATCACCCTGCTCAAGGACGCGCGGAGCACCGCCACCGCCGAGGCGTTCATCGCCCTCGTGCAGTCCGCCGAGGGCCAGAAGGTCCTGACCGAGGCCGGGTTCCTGCGGCCGTGACCTCCCCGTCCCCGCACCCGTCCGGCGCCGCGGACACCCTGCCCGGTGGCCCGCGGCGCCACCGCGTCCGCACGGGCCGGGACACCCGCAGGGGCCGTGGAGGCCGTGGAGGCCGCGGCGGCGCCCCGCTGCCGCTGCTCGTGCCCGCGCTGATCGGACTGGTGTTCCTGGCCCTCCCGCTCGTCGCCCTGCTGATCCGGGCCCCCTGGCGGAGCATGCCCGACCTGCTGACCAGCGCCGAGGTGTGGCAGGCGCTCCAGCTGTCGCTGGTCTGCGCGACGGCGTCGACCGCGGTGAGCCTGGTGCTCGGGGTGCCGCTGGCCTGGCTGCTGGCCCGGGTGGAGTTCCCGGGCCGAGGGCTGTTGCGCGCCCTGGTGACACTGCCGCTCGTCCTGCCCCCGGTGGTGGGCGGTGTGGCCCTGCTCATGGCGCTCGGCCGCAACGGGGTCGTCGGCCAGTGGCTGGACGCGTGGTTCGGGGTCACCCTGCCCTTCACCACCGCGGGAGTCGTCGTCGCGGAGACCTTCGTGGCGATGCCGTTCCTGGTCATCAGCGTGGAGGGCACCCTGCGGGCCGCCGACCCCCGCTACGAGGAGGCCGCCACGACCCTGGGCGCCTCCCGCTTCACCGCGTTCCGCCGGGTCACGCTTCCCCTCGTCGCCCCCGGCATCGCGGCCGGCGCCGTCCTCGCGTGGGCCCGCGCCCTCGGCGAGTTCGGCGCGACGATCACCTTCGCCGGCAACTTCCCCGGCCGTACCCAGACCATGCCCCTGGCCGTCTACCTCGCCCTCCAGAGCGACCCCGAGACGGCCGTCGCCCTCAGCCTGGTCCTGCTGGCCGTGTCGATCGCGGTGCTGGCGGGGCTGCGAGACCGCTGGATGACCGCCTCATGACCCGCACCCGGAAGACCACCGCGCAGGACGCCCCCGGCTCCGCCGGCCCGGCCGGTGAAGGACTCGACGCCCGGCTGGTGGTCGAGCGCGGCGCGTTCCGCCTCGACGTGTCCCTGACCGCGGCAGCCGGTGACGTCGTCGCGCTCCTCGGACCCAACGGCGCCGGCAAGACGACCGCCCTGCGCGCGCTCGCCGGACTCGTCCCCCTCACCGGCGGTCATCTCCGGCTCGACGGAGTGGAGTTGGACCGCACACCCCCGGAGTCCCGCCCGGTCGGCGTGGTCTTCCAGGACTACCTGCTCTTCCCGCACCTGTCCGCCCTGGACAACGTGGCCTTCGGGCCGCGCTGTCACGGCGCCACCAAGTCCGAGGCCCGCGCCCGCGCCGCCGAGTGGCTGGCCCGGATGGACCTCTCCGCCCACGCGGGCGCCAAACCCCGCCGGCTCTCCGGCGGGCAGGCCCAGCGCATCGCCCTCGCCCGCGCCCTCGCCACGCACCCGCGCCTGCTCCTCCTCGACGAGCCGCTCGCCGCCCTCGACGCCCGCACCCGCCTCGACGTCCGCGCCCAACTCCGCCACCACCTCGCCGACTTCGAGGCCGTCGCCGTCCTCGTCACGCACGACCCGCTCGACGCCATGGTCCTGGCCGACCGCCTCGTCGTCGTCGAGGACGGCCGGGTCGTCCAGGAGGGCACACCGGCCGACATCGCCCGCCACCCGCGCACCGACTACATCGCCCACCTGGTCGGCCTCAACCTCTACCGGGGAGAGGCCGCCGGGCACACCGTCCGCGTCGACGGCGGTACCGGGATCACGACGACGGAGGACCTGACGGGCCCGGTGTTCGTCGCCTTCCCGCCCAGCGCGGTCACCCTCCACCGGGACCGCCCCACCGGTTCCAGCGCCCGCAACCTCTGGCGCTGCGAGGTGGCCGGCCTGGAGACCCACGGCGACCAGATCCGCGCCGCGCTGACCGGCGAACTGCCGCTGATCGCCGACCTGACCACCGTCGCCGCCGCCGAACTCGGCCTCCACCCCGGCGCCACGGTGTGGGCGACGGTCAAGGCGGCCCAGACACACGCGTACCCCGACTAGTAGTGCTTCGTTAGGTTGTGGGCTGTCTGCGGCTGCTCCGAGGTCTGGGCAGGGGGCGTCCGCAGGTGGTGCAGGTACCGGTCCAGCACCT